>JAFDDW010000233.1 GCA_019310665.1 Deltaproteobacteria bacterium | reverse complement strand
CCCGGCTAGATTTTATATCATCGATTTATTTTACTTCAGGTGGTCGCTCCTCAAAAATCCCAAAGAACACTGTTTGGAAGTAAGCACCTGTTTGCCTTTTTAGTTTAGGAGTGTAAATAGTATTCGCATAGATCGAAGTCTTCAATCTCCAATATGTTAAGCGAAAATCAAATGATTGTTAGACATATGTCAGGGTGAATTTTATAGATTGAAGGAAACGTTATGTCGAGCAAGAAGAATGTGTGTGTGTGTGCGTGATTTCCTTATTTTGTCTTTTCAGAGTTACGGGAATCCTTTCTTTAATCTGGGCCTGAAAGTCAACCGAATATACAAGAATGGTATAAACTATGACAGTACTTAAAAATGTCAACAAATTAGAGTATCCAACCGTGAATCTTAATTCTTTATGGTTCCTTTTTCCCGGTGGCCCCCGAGAAGCGGTCTCTTACCAAAGTTTGAAGTCATTTCTCGTATCTTTAGCATTTGGAAATTTGAATGGCAAAGGAAGCTGACGGTATTTACAAACTTTTACAGAATTGGTTTCTTGATCATCAAAATTTGAAATTGAGATGCCCAGCAGTCTGACCTTTTTTTCGCCAGCTTCAGTTTTAGATAACAATGGCCTGACGTATTTCATTATTACCGAAGCGCTGTCTGCCGGTTCATCAATCGTAATGCTTCTCGTGATGGACTGGAAATCAAAATATTTCATTTTGAGTGTAATCGTCCGCCCTTTCGCATCCTTTTTGATCAATGAGTTTTCTAATTTAGCGGCTATATCCTCCAGTACCTCTATCATCTGATCCGTATCGTTGATGTCCTCAGAAAAAGTTGTCTCTTTACCAATTGATTTTCTAATCCTGTTGGGCTCGACCGGTCTATCATCCAATCCGTGGGCAATATCATAAAAATAGCTGCCCGACTTTCCAAAAAGCTGAATTAATTTTTCCTTTTTGAATTTTTTAAGATCGGCGCCGGTTTTAATTCCAGAACTGAACATTTTTTCTTCAGTGACTTTGCCAACTCCAAAAAATTTCCTGATTGGCAATTTATTCATAAATTCGTCTGCCATCTCAGGTGTAATGACTGTTATACCATCCGGTTTATTAATATCAGAGGCAACTTTGGCCAGAAACTTGTTGAATGAAACTCCAGCCGATGATGTAAGACCACCGGTACGGTCATATACCTTTCTCTTGATTTCTCGGGCGATCAGAGTCGCTGAGGGCATCCCTTTGTAATTCTCGGTGACATCAAGAAACGCCTCATCCAGTGACAATGGTTCGACAAGATCGGTATATTCACAAAAAATCTCCCTAATCTGTGATGAAACAGCACGATAAACATCAAATCGTGACCGGATAAATACAGCATCCGGACAAAGTCTGTAAGCTGTGGATGATGCCATGGCAGAATGAATACCAAATTTCCTGGCTTCATAAGAACATGCGGCAACCACCCCCCTTGACTGAGGATCACCGCCTACGATTACGGGTTTTCCTTTTAGCTCAGGCCGGTCTCGCTGTTCGACGGATGCGTAAAAAGCGTCCATGTCGATATGGATTATTTTTCGTATTGGCTGCATTTAATGTTTTTTTAAAAAAAGTGTTGCAATATATAAAAATATGTGTTTATTTAATTAAACAATAACTATCAACTTACGTTAGCAGGTAAACAATATGACAACTACTAAATTCGAGTCCTTTCTGCAAAGAGTTTTTGAAGCGACAGGGATAACTTCGCAGACTGAATTAGCATCCGCCCTGAACATTAACCGTTCAGCGATTACCCAAGCCAGGAAAAAAGATTCTATCCCTGACAAATGGATATTACAGCTGTATCGATCCTTTGGGTTGAACCCTGACTGGGTTGAAACAGGATCCGGTCAACAATTTCATAAACACTCTGATTCCAATGATTCGATATTTAATAATATACCGAAGGTAAGAGCCCGGTTGAGCGCCGGTGGCGGGTCTTTTGAAGTCGGATCCAAAATTGAAGGGTATTATGCTTTCCGAAAGGACTGGTTGCGTACAAAAGGGGTCATAAACAAGATGGTGTTAATGGATATCTTTGGCAACAGCATGGAACCTGAGATGAAGGATGGAGATACTATTCTTATAGATGAGTCCCAAAAAGACATTTTAGCAGGCGCTATATACGCTGTCGGAGTTGATGACACGATAATGGTTAAAAGGCTTGAGAAACACCCCCATAAGCTTGTCCTGCTTAGTGACAACAAGAATTATTCTCCGATCTACCTTCAAGGTGGCGAAATAAATAGCGTCCGTATTATTGGAAAGGTAATCTGGATTTGTAGGGAACTCAGGTAATTTTTTTTGCCGTTATTGTTCATTTATATTAACTTTATAACATTTAAATAAACTGAAAGGAGTAAAAAATGCAACAACGATTTTGTGCCTGCGGATGCGGTATATGGGTCCAGTATCTATTCCCGAATATGAACTGCCAGATAATTTTCAAATCGGAAAAAGACCGCACAGAAGACTATTTGGTCAAGTGTCCTTGCTGTGGGAAAAAAATTAACATCGATATTCTTCACTAAGCCCGGCTTTGTAAGCGATATTTATAATCGACATATTTTTAGGAGGCAAAAAGAATGATACGATATGAATCATACTCGGATTATCAAAACTGTTACGAGTATCATGGAAACACATCTGTAGAAATCACCAGAAAACAGGATGGAGTTACAACTAAACGAGATTGGATATTGTTTGATTCTGTTGAGGAAGCCCAGGAATTTTTTAATAACAATTGTAATGACGATCAGGGGTATTATGTTCATTAAAATCGTTGATGGGATATTAGATTGTGTTTTCATGCCCCCCATATGTCCGTAAGACCCCCCTGCATTTTCAAAAAAAGCCCATTGGACGGTTTCCGGATTCTGGAAAACCTGGTATTGGCCGCGAACAAAATTAAAGCCCAGTGTCATTGTGTGCTCCTTAAAAATAAAATGTTTGACATAAACATTTATATGGATCAAATTGGTCCAACCAATAGCTACTGGTTTCTATGAGTTGTTATTCACATTCTGGTTGACTATATGACTGATTTATTTATCGCTAAATGGATTTTTGCTTTTTCCCCGATTCTGACGGTGCTGGTGTTAATGATTTTTAAGAACTGGAGCGGCTCCCGTGCAGGAGCTGCCGGTTGGTTTGTGTCATTAATTACGGCTACATTTGTTTTCGGAGCGCACCCGGTACTTCTTGCCTATTCCCAGGTGAAAGGGGCCCTGCTATCCCTTAATGTTCTCTATATTATATGGGCTGCTCTTCTTTTATATAATGTTGTCAATGAAACCGGTGCCATAAAAGTAATCGGCATGGGCATACAAAGATTTAGCGGTGACAAATCCATACAGATCATCATCTTTGGATGGATATTTGCTTCTTTCCTCCAGGGTGTTGCCGGTTACGGTGTCCCCATAGCCGTCGTTGCACCGCTTCTTGTCGGTCTTGGTTTTTCTCCAGTGGTTGCCGTTGCCGTTCCGGCAATTGGGCACTCATGGTCCGTCACATTTGGCTCAATGGGGGCTTCGTTTCAGGCTCTCATGGCCGTATCCGGTCTTGAATCTTCCTATCTTGCGCCCTGGTCCGCAACCCTGCTTGGCATTTCCACTTTTCTATGCGGTATTTTTGCCGTCTATGTGTATGGTGGCTGGAAAATGGTCAAGCACAGTCTTATTGCGATCCTTATCGTCGGATCAGCCATGGCCGGCACACAATATGTTCTTGCCGTTTCCGGAATGTGGACCCTTGCAGGATTCGGCGCAAGCCTTGTGGGGCTTGGGACGGGCCTTGCGGTTGCAAAATTGAAAATATACAATCAGACCTCTCCTTCACAGATCCAGCTGGAAATGGGGCTGTGGTGGGCATTGTCAGCATACCTTATTCTTATCGCAATTGTTTCTTCCGGAGTCATGATACCGCCTGTCAAAGCATTTCTCGGACAGGCTAATCTAACCTTTACATTCCCGGAAATAGTATCTTTAAAAGGATGGGTCACTAAGGCGGGAGAGGGCAAAGGCATCAATCTGTTCGGCCATGGTGGTGCCCTGCTGTTATACTCATCCATAATAAGTTATCTCGTTTACCGTTCAAGGGGCTTTTATAAACCCCAGGCCTTAAATGCCATACTACAGAAAACTGTCAAGAGCGGCGTTCCAACAAGTCTTGGCATTGTCAGTATGGTTTGTTTTGCCATGATAATGGATCACTGCCAGATGATATACATCCTTGCTGAAGGAATAAGCATGGTTTTCGGTTCCCTTTATCCTTTGATTTCGCCCTGGATCGGACTACTGGGTGCTTTTATGACAGGCAGCAATACAAACTCCAATGTTGTATTCAGCGTCCTTCAGCAGGAAACAGCCCAAATGGCTGGGCTCGGCACGGCCCTGATTCTTGCTGCCCAGACGACCGGTGGCGCCCTTGGAAGCATGATTGCTCCGGCAAAAATATTGGTGGGCTGTTCCACTGTCGGCCTGTCAGGCAAAGAAGGGCCGGTTTTAAAGATCACTCTGCGTTACGGGCTGCAGGTTGCCGGTCAGACTATTGCTTGATCTTTTTAGCATATCTGTTATTTGCCTCTAACCGATTAAAGATGCCAGTATGGTAATAATGCCAATAATACCGGTAATGACGAGACCGTAACGCAGAGTGATCTTTAAAACCGGCCCTTCTTTGCCTGCAAGGCCGACAGTGGAACAGCCCACCAATATTTT
>JAFDDW010000232.1 GCA_019310665.1 Deltaproteobacteria bacterium | reverse complement strand
TTTTCCGATATCCCCAGCTTTTTTGAAATATCCAAATAGGGCCGTTCGGTTACCGCAATATCTTGCTGAATTGAAGCGATGATTTTCTTTTCGAGTTCCGTCAGCATGGAGTTTGTATGAGTGCTTTGATTATAAATAGACATAGTCATCGGATACCGGCTGAAGTATAAGGACCTACCACGTATAAACAGCAAATCACAAAATACAAGCACCAAATTTCAAATAAACTCCAAATTACAATATCGAAATCTCAAACAAGATCAAAAGCCTGATGTTTGGGATTTTGAATTTTGGTCATTGTGATTTGTTTGGAATGTGTGTTTTGTTATTTGAAATTTTTTATGGCTAAAACCTGAATACCGAAACCGCAGCTTTCTGACAGCATGTTGTCAGTTAAATCAGGCGCCAATCGCCTAAGAGGAATTTACAATGCCGGCTTTGTAAGCTTGCCCTGCAAGATCAAAAGCGGTGTCCGGCCACATCAGGATGGGGATTCCCTCTTCGTTGGCTTTATCGACCGTTTCCTGATCGGGTTCATGACCGCCACTCAAAACGATGGCCGCCATCTCCCGCAAAACAGCAACGGCGACAATATTCTGGTGTGACTGAACGGTCAGCCAGATACAACCGATGGGGGCGTTGCCCATCACATCGCTTAAAAGATCTCCGCAATACCCACCCTGAATTTGGCGGTCAAGGCCATTTTGACCCGCAGCCACATTCAAACTAAATTGATCGACCAATTCCTTGACATCCACTGAATACCTTCCCTTCTCAAAAGGTTAAAAAAAGATTATTCAGTGGTTGTTAAAAAACATTGCGTTTTTCCAATGTTTTTTTCTACAACCACTTATACCAACCTTCCGGATTCCGAAACTTATTTTTGAAAAGCGGTATAAAATCTACAACAGGCAAAAATAGAATTCAAGACCTAATTACTCCGCCCTGAAAAACAGCATATTCAGGGTGATAAGTAGTTCTTCGAAAATTGAAGTTTGTTTTTTAACCATAGGTCCGGCGGATTAATTAATTAATCCGCCCGGATCAGCGTCAACATAGCCTAATAAGATTTCAAAGGACAAAAATATTTTACCTGCTCCTGATATTGCTATTTTTCAGGGCGGAGTAATTAAATCATAAAAATTCAAGCATCAAAAAACAAATCTCAAACAAATCCCAATGACCCAAATTCAAAATTCAAAACAGATAGAATGACCGCGTGACATCGAATAAGTGGTAGAGATGTTTTGGTCATTGAAATTTGGAATTTCGATATTGTTTGGAATTTGAGTATTGTGATTTGGAATTTTAGTGCTGTATCCGAGAAAGCAAATCGCTGATAGGTGAATCAGTTAAAGCTGACTTTGACGGTTCCCTGCCATTGTGGTGTCAAGAGAATTGATTTTTGATTCTCTTTTGGTTATAGTGGCTTTCGTGAAGGTTTCAGGTGTCAGGTTTCAGGAAAGAAGGTTAAAAGGTTCAGGTTGATTTCAAATGAATCAGATGAGGTCCGATAAAAAAAGACGCCCTGGTAATAAGCCGACCGGATTACCCAACATTCCGGGACTGGATCTTGATCATATACTTGACCATCTTCCCTGCTATATTTCGATTCAGGACCGTGACCTTAAAATTCTCTTTGTCAATGAGAATTTTAAACGGGACTTCGGTGATGGAACCGGAAAACAATGCCACACCGTTTACAAAGGTTCACCGGATATATGCCCCAACTGTCCCGTTCGAAAAACTTTCCAGGACAGGCGCGTTCACATTACCGAAGAGACAGTTCGGTTGTCTACCGGGAAAATTTGCCAGATTTTCATTCAGGCCTCCCCCATACTGGACGAAAACGGCAACGTGACGGCTGTCATCGAAATGGCCACCAATATTACCCGGGTAAAAATAGATCGCAAAGAGTTGATAACCCTGGGCCAATCCATCGCGCTGCTATCCCATGGGATAAAAAACATTCTCGAAGGGTTGCAGGGCGGGGCCTATGTGGTCGATGAGGGGTTCAAAGACGGTGATCTGGAGCTGGCCCAAAAAGGGTGGCGCATCGTCAATAAAAATATTTTCGATATCACGGACGTCGTCCAAAATATCCTGTATTCCTCTAAAAATCGTCCTCTACAATATGAATCTGTATCACCCGGTGAGCTGTTGAAGGATTCAGTACAATTATTCCGGGAAAAAGCTGCGGCCATGAATATTCAACTCGAGCAGCAGATTAATCCGGCTGTGCCCGAAGTTCGGCTGGATGCGGCCAGCATTCGCAGGATGCTTCACAATTTGTTATGGAATGCCTTGGAGGCCTGCCACAATGACAAAGGAAAAAAAGAGCTCACGGTTATTGCAAAATCGGACCATTTCGACGAGAATCATTTTATGTTCGAAATAACCGATAATGGCATTGGTATGGACAACTCCACACGGCGGAACATACTGGAAGAATTTTTTTCAACCAAAGGCAATGCCGGCACCGGGCTTGGCCTGGCAGTGGTGGATAAGGTCGTGAACAAGCACGGCGGTCGCATTGAAGTTGAATCAGAACCCGGCAAGGGAAGCACCTTTAAAACTATTTTTGAAATAGCTTGACGAAACGGTGTAAATAATTCATACCATAGTAGTCGGATATAGAATAGCTATGTCTGATGCTATCAATCGGATCGTCATCAACCTTTAAGAAAACAGGGGGAAAATCATGGAAAAGGGCCTAAAGATTGTTCTGGTCGATGATAACACCGATTATCTCTTTACCATGGAGACGTTTCTCAATCGAAACGGATTTGAGGTGAAGACATCCGATGACGCTAAAAAGGGGTTGGAATTGATCCGCAGCGAGCATCCCGATGTGGTCCTGCTGGATGTGATGATGGAGACGCTTTTTTCCGGCTTTGAACTTTGCAAACAAATGCGGATGGATGATGACCTGAAGGATATTCCCATTATCGGCATATCCGGCATGGTCGAAGAGTTGGGTATTGATTACAAGCAATGGCCGGACTATGACTATTTCAAACCGGACGCCTTCCTTGATAAACCGGTCGACAAGCAAAAGCTGCTGCGGTTGATTCCGGAAACCATCAAAAAAGCTAAAAAACACAAAAAACGTCCGAAGTGGAAAGAAAAAATGGATAAGGAATGGGCCGAAAAAGCATCTCAATCGCGGTAATTGTTATCCGTTATCCGTTAATCGTTATTAGATTTCGGACCCCTTATCATATAATTCTATGACGGGCGAGAAATACAATCAGGTATAACGAATAACAGATAACTTCCTCTTGATTCCGGGTGGAGATTGTTAACTAATGTTCAACTTCCTGTTATTTACCGCTCTCATCATTTTTCTCCTCGGCTTAGCCTTTAAGGTATCAAATTGGTTTATCAAAAAGTTTGGCGATGTTGGGCCAACCTTCACAGTTTCTCAAAGGTTGCGATCTGCTGTCAACGGCATGGTTCGGGTGTTTTTTAGCGCCAAGCTTCTTTTGGTGTTCAAGGCCCTGCTGGTTGATGTGTTGCTGCAAGGCAGGGTCTTTAAGGAAGATGCACTTCGCTGGTTGGCGCATATGTTGATTTTTTACGGATTTATGCTGCTGCTGCTGATGCACGCCCTTGATTCCATAGTCACCGAAACCCTGTTCAATGATTATTATGCCACGTTGAATCCTTTCTTCTTTTTACGGGATCTTTTTGGCGCCATGGTGCTGGGCGGTGTGGGGATGGCGATCTTCCGCCGCTATCTATCAAAACCGCGGCGGCTTCGAACCGGCCCCCGGGACCACTATGCTATCATTATTCTGGCTGTCATCATGCTTTCCGGGATCGGACTGCTAGGGCTGAAAATTACGTCTCACAGTGAATTTATGATCATGGTGGAAGATTATGCCGGCCTGGATGACGAAGAAGAAATTCAAGCCCTGGAAGCCTTGTGGGTAAACGATTACGGGGTGATCTCGCCGAATATCCAGCCCCCGTTTGATCAAGATCTTTTATCTAACGGGCGGGAGGTGCACGAGGCCGGCTGTCTTGATTGCCACGCACCGGCCCAATGGGCCTTTACCGGGTATGCCACGGCCAGAATCATCAAACCAATCGCCCTCCGGCTGGATCAGATCGACGGCATCACCATCCTCTGGTATATCCATTTCATCGCCTGTTTTGCCGGACTGGCCTATCTTCCGTTCAGTAAAATGTTTCACATCATTTGTGCGCCCCTTAGTTTGATCGCCAACCGGGTAATGGATCCAGGGGATTCCGCCCCGGCCAATATTTTAACGCGCCAGATCATGGAATTGGACGCCTGTACCCACTGCGGCAGTTGCAATCTGCATTGCTCGGCCGGCATGATATACGAGGCGCTCGGCAACGAATATATTTTGCCCTCAGAGAAAATTTCGTACCTCAAAAAAATGGTTTATGGAAAACAACTGGATGCCGGGCAGTTGGCAGCCATCCAGGAAGGCGTCCATTTGTGCACCAATTGCGACCGCTGCACGGTCCGTTGTCCATCGGGTATCCAGCTGAAAGAGTTGTGGTACACGGTCCGGGAAGAATTGCTTGCCAGCGGCCCGCCGCTTGTGTCCGTGTTGACACCGTTTTCCTTTGCCAGGGGCATCATGGTTCAGGAAAAACTGAAAGCTGCTGTCTACAGCCTGCCGATCGAAAAAGCGAAACAAACGGTTGCCGGCCGGTTTGCAGAATTAATGAATCCAAATGCGGCAATTCCTTTGAATGCCCGGTCTTCCCCGGACCGCCGGCCCTTGTTGAGGGACCATACGTTTTCGCATTGTTTCAGCTGCCAGACCTGCACCACGGTGTGCCCGGTTGTTGCAAACTATGACACTCCCGAACAGGTACTGGGTCTATTGCCCCATCAGATCATGTGCTGCCTGGGGCTGGGTTTAACCGAGATGGCCGCCGGTGCCAAAATGATCTGGGATTGCCTGACATGCTATCAATGCCAGGAAAATTGCCCCCAGCAGGTGGAGGTCTGTGATTTGTTGTATGATTTGAAGAATGCTGCCGCTACGCTAAGCGGTTAGGACCGTTCAGGGTTCAGAGTTCAGGGTTCTGGGTTCAGAGGTTCAGAGGCTCAGGGTTCAAAGGTTGAGGGTTCAGAGGTTCAAGGTTCAGAGGTTCAGGGTTCAGCCCAGCCGCTGGTCGCCGAAGCTGCCAGATTGATCGAAAATGGAACTTCGGCTTAACAAGAATAAAAAAGCGAATATCGAATATCGAATCATGAATATTCCGCCGCAGGCGGATCGAAGGAATGTATTCTGCCCCTCGTGAGCTTTTGTGTCGAACGGTCTATTTAATAAAAAAGACTGAGCAAAGCGAAACCACCCTTCGACATTCTGCGGTTCGTTATTCTTCGGTTCTGCGGTTCGCTTTTCCCTGGTTCCAAGGTTCAAAGAACCCTGAACCCTGAACCCTGAACCTTTGAACCCCGTTAAGGTGAGGTTACAATATGAAATTCGCGTTATTCGAGGGCTGCAACATTCCGGCACGGGTAAAACAATACGCCGATGCCACGCAAGCCGTTTTTAATAAGCTGGACATTGAGCTCATAGAAATTGCCGATTTCAATTGCTGCGGCTATCCGGTTAGAAATGTTGATCAGCAGGCTTTTATTCTGTCCGCTGCTAAAAATTTAGCGCTGGCCGAGACCGCCGGCCTGGATATAATGGCGATGTGCAAATGCTGTTACGGATCTCTTAAAAAGGCCGAGGATGTATTAAATCGCGATCAACACTTAAAAAAAGAAGTTAACGCTCTTCTGGCCAAAGAAAAGCTTCACTATGAAGGTCATGTCCGGGTAAACCACCTGCTGACGGTGTTGCACGGGGACGTGGGCCTGGAGGCTTTGAAGCCTTTAATTTTAAAGACTTACAACGGCCTGCAAATTGCGGCCAGCTATGGATGTCACGCGCTGCGTCCGAGCAGGATCACCGGTTTTGACGATCCGGTGGCACCGACCCTTTTTGATGAACTGGTGGAAATCACCGGCGCTTACAGTGTTGACTGGACCCGCAAACTGGATTGCTGCGGAGCGCCTTTGACAGGCGTCAATGATCGCCTGGCGATGGATATGGCTTTAAACAAGATTACCAGTGCCCGGGAAGCCGGCGCGCAATATTTGTGTACCGCCTGTCCCTATACCCATTTGCAGTTTGACTGGGTTCAAAATGAAATGGCGGCAAATTCCAAGGGGTGGGAGCCCCTGGCTGCGATTCTATATCCGCAACTGCTCGGATTATGCCTGGGGATTGATGAAGAAACCCTGGGGCTTTCAAAAAATCGACTGGGGCTCGCAGAAATTTCATCTTTTTTAATCTCGGAGTGATTATGGCACCAACAAAGATCGGATCCGTAATGGTCGTCGGCGGCGGTATTACCGGGATGCAGGCAGCGCTGGATCTTGCCGATTCCGGGTACTATGTCTATCTCGTGGAAGAATCAAGCTCCGTCGGGGGGATGATGGCGCAGCTGGACAAAACATTCCCGACCAACGACTGTGCGATGTGAATTATTTCCCCGAAACTGGTCGAGGTCGGCCGGCATATCAATATCGATCTACTCACGCTCACCGAAGTCAAAAGCCTTAGCGGCGAAGCGGGCAACTTTGAGGTTGATCTGGTCCAACGCCCCCGTTACGTTGACATGGAAAAGTGTATCGCCTGCGGCGCCTGTGCGGAAAAATGCCCCAAGAAAGTTTCCAATGCCTATGACGGGGGCTTAAGCAAACGCAAGGCTGTTTATGTGCAGTATGCCCAGGCTGTTCCGCTTAAATATTGCATCGACCCCGCCCAATGCATTTATCTCATTCGGGGTAAATGCCGGGGCTGTGAAAAATTTTGTCCCACCGATGCCATCAACTTTGATGAACAGGAAAAAGAAATTTCATTAAATGTCGGGGCCGTGATTTTGGCCTCCGGCAACGGGGCCTTTGACCCTCGTACGCACGACACCTACGGCTATCTAAACTCTGAGAATATTGTAACCAGTTTGGAATTTGAAAGAATTCTTTCCGCCTCCGGACCTTACGGGGGACACCTGCTGCGTCCTTCGGACAAAACCGAGCCGCAAAAAATTGCCTGGCTTCAATGCGTGGGCTCAAGAGATAATCATATCGGGGCCAACGGATACTGTTCCGGAGTCTGTTGTACCTATGCCGTCAAGGAAGCTATTCTAGCCAAGGAGCATAGCAAAAACGGTTTAGATGCGGCCATTTTTTATATTGATGTTCGAACCTTCGGCAAGGATTTTGAGCGGTATTACAACCGCGCCAAAGAGGATCTGGGTGTTCGATTTGTCAAATCGCGAATCTCGCATGTTGAACCCCGGGATGAAAATGGAAGGCATCTCATTCGCTATGTCGACGAACAGGGAAACAGCGTGGGAGAAGAATTTGACATCGTGGTCCTGTCGGTGGGGCTGGGCGTCCGTGACAGTGCGGTGGCTTTGGCCAAAAAACTGGGCGTTGAATTGAACCACTATCAATATGCTCAGACCAGCGGGTTGGATCCGGTCAAAACCTCCCGGCCGGGTATTTATGTCTGCGGCACTTTTCAGGCCCCCAAAGACATTCCGTCTTCGGTAATTGATGCCAGTGCGGCGGCCGGGATGGCCGGAAGCATACTCCATGATGTGCGCGGTACGCTGACCAAGAAGAAAGCCGCGGTGGAAGAAATTAACGTTCACGGAGAGCCCCCGCGTGTCGGGGTTTTTGTCTGCTGCTGCGGCACCAATATTGCCGGGTTTGTCGATGTCCCGCAAGTCGTTGACTATGCCAGAACGCTGCCTTTTGTCGTTTATGCCGAAAAGAACCTTTTCAGCTGCTCCCAGGATACCCAGGGCCAGATTACTCAAATTATCAGGGACCAGAATCTGAATCGCGTGGTGGTTTCGGCCTGCACACCCAAAACCCATGAAGGGCTGTTTCAGGAAACATTGATCAATGCCGGGCTGAACAAGTATTTATTTGAGATGACCAACATCCGCAACCAGTGTTC
>JAFDDW010000231.1 GCA_019310665.1 Deltaproteobacteria bacterium | reverse complement strand
CTGACAAAAAGATATCTTCCTGAGTCTCAATGATTTCCTTGAGCAGCTCTCGCACTTTTGCAGACATGGATACACCATCTTGTCTGGCCAGAAATTGAACCTGTTTATAGAGGGGGTTCTCCAGGACCACATTTATTCTTGGATTTTTAGCAGGCATTGAATAAAACTTTCCTTTTTCTTATGTATTCAACCAATGTGTAACACAAGTGACGCACCTTGTCAATAATGGTGATAAAAAAAGCCGAATTGTCCTTTAATCCAGGACAATCCGGCTTGATGTTTTTTAAACACAGAGCCTTTTTTTTCTTAACTCAACAAACTCCTCAACGCTTTTTTCTTAAGCGATTCATGGCCAGCCTCAAACTGGTCTGCATGCGGCCGATGGCCTGGGCCAGCAACCCTATTTCATCCTTTGACTTAACATCGATTTTGACATTCAATTCTCCGAGGCTCATACGCTCGGTGGCATCCGTGAGCTTCATGATCGGCGTAACAATTGCCCGGGCGGAAAACCAGGAAATAATCAACACCAGTACGATCGTACCGGCGAGCAGGATCAAGGCAAACTCCTGCGTCCGTTTATAGGCGGCAAAAACCTCACCTTCCTCCTGCTGCAACACAAGGGCCCAGCCATAGATATTGCTTCTCACATGACCGAAGGCGGATGCACCGTCGTTGGTGTTAAAATTAGAGGTAATTGTCTGCCAGCCTTTTTTACGGAAGCTGCCAATGAGCGGGTGACTGTTAAGGTTTTTACGCTTGACCACATATTGTTTATTGGGGTGAGAGACGACAAATCCCTTTTCATCTACCAGAAAGGCAAACCCGGTGTCGCCCTGGCGCCAGGTCGCAATATTGCGGGAAATAACATCGATGGTCATGGCTGCTGCGATAACCCCCACCAGGCGGTCCCCGCTTTTTATCGGAACTGCCAGCACCAGGGCCGGTTTTTTTGAGGTTTTGCCGATTAGTGTCTGCCAGCTGAGCTTTTTCCCACCTATGACATCTTTGTAATATTGGCGATCTGAGTAGTCCTTTAAAGGTTTGCCATCATTGCGGGCCACATTTAGGCCGTCAGGCCCTACGGTGAATACCAGATACATCCAGGGGTTTTCCTGCTGTATGGCCTCTAATATCGATTCCTGTTGCGCGCGATTCATGGAGGTAATATCGGGAAGGTTGGCGGCCATGCGTAATACCGACACATTGCTATCTATCCAGGCGTCAACCTGCTCTCCGAGGCCTTTGGCGGTTTGGGCCAATAATTTTTCCGTTTCTACCCGGACCCGCTGGCCGGTTTCCCTGAGAGTGATACCCCAGAATATGGCAAATGGGAGGAGACTGACGATCAGCATAACCACGATGATTTTTCCAAACAACCCAAAACGGATTTTCTGACCGCTTAAAAAGCCCGATGTAACCTGTTTGACCGGTTCGGTAGCGGCCGGTTTCTCCTCGGAAGGAGCGGCAGTACGTTCGACGGCGCTTCGCGGCACAGGCTGTGGCCGCGTGACGGCCGGTTCAGGGATATCGGTGGAAATAGAGGGCTCATCAAATTCAGGTGCCGGCGGCGGTTCGGTGATTACTTGCGGACGGGGCCTGGTTACCACCATGAGGTTGTTGCAGGCCTTACATTTGACTCGGGCCATCTCCCCTTTCATTTTGGTTTCATCAACCCGATATTGTTTTCCGCAGGCATCACAGGATATTTCCATCATGTTTTGGTTCCTCTTATTTTATTCAGAATAGCAAGCATAGATTTTTTAAACTGCATTCTATTTTCCTCATCCGGGACTTCCAGGGAAAGATTGGCTATCAATTCCGCGGCTTGATTGATGGGAATTTCTGAAGGGGTTAGCTCCATTTCTGCCGCCATGTCCTCGATAAGGATTTCGGCCATGGGTCCGATAGCTATAGATAGATTGATTCTCAGGGTTTCAATGAAAGATTGGTCCAGGACCGGAATGTCCTTCTTTACCTGCCCGATAAGGCCCTGATCAAGAAGTTTGGACAGGGCCTTATTAAAGGTGGCGTTTCCCATATCCACTTCTTCGGCGATCTGTGACAGGCTCTTGTTCTCATCAATGGCAATCAGCAGACGGATCATGTCTGCATCCAATGAGACCTGATCATTATCTTTGCGGATTACCTTGCGATAATATGCATCCGACCGCCCAGTCCAACCTGAGTCCATCGTTTAACCTTTAATCATATTTAGGGTTTAATTCCCCGCAGCTTGCTGCGATAAAATGAATTTTACCTTTAAAGATACTCCGCGGCTTGCCGCGGGGCAGTTCATTCGTCTTTTTTTAAGGCTGTGAATATTCCAAAAATGAAGCTATTACCTGAATTTTGCACGCATTGTTACCGACAGTGATTAAGAGTGTATATGGGTGATCTATCCGAAGCGAGGTTTGCTGGTAATAATTCAGGTATCATGTATAAGTAAATGATAAAGAAGATTTTATGTCAAGTAAAAAATGTATTATAACGTCTCGGAATTTCAATAATATATTGTATTCATGAATCTTTTAACGTCAGTGGTTTTATGCCGCCATTATTCCAATCGCACGACCTCGAGGCTCTCGACAGGTTGTGAGCGAAGCGAACTAAGTTCTAATACCTGGGCCTCTCAATTGGATTTTTAACTCGATTGAGATAGCAGTGAAGTGGAGGGTAGCAGGTGAGTTATGCGGGCTATTTTTGGAGGTTCAAGCTCTGAACCTACCTATCTTTTTCCAGTTCTTCTTTGAGTTTTTTTTCCATTTCAGCAAAAAGATCTTTTTTCTTTTGCTGCTGTTGCGCCTGAAAGGACTCCATTTTTTGGGAGAACGCTTTGCGGTTGTCCTGAAACTTTTTGAGTTCGTCTTCAAATTTGTTCCCGGTTTCCCCGCGGGGAATATCTTCGATCTTCAGGTGGTCGCGCACAAACAACCGGGTGCCATAGGAGCCTTCCACGGCCTCGATTACCTCTAACTCCTCGAGTTTGCGACAGATAAAATTCACCTTTTCAATAGAGAATTTGATCGTTGGGCACAATTCGTCTATCGTCGGGGGCCGTGAATTTACATGTTCATAAACACGGATAGCCGCCACCACCAGATGGGCCTGGGAATAGAAGTCTTTTTGTTTATCCGGCATAAGCATCCTGACCCGGATTAACCGGAAAATACAAATCACAAATCGCAGATAACAAATGGTTCGACAGGCTCACCACCCTGAGCCAAGTCGAAGGGCAAATCACAATGACCTAAATTCGAAATCACAAACCGGTTTTGGTCATTGAGTATTGGTCATTGAAATTTATTTGTAATTTGGTGCTTGTCTTTTGGGATTTTTCCTTAAAATAAACCAAAATAAGTATTAAGCACCCAACCCGATCGAGCTGGAAAAATAAGTAAAAAGCATCATAACCGGTCTCGGTCATTACTTGACATAAAGATAGAAGCAGAGTAACATTTCTTACACATTTGTCAAGATTCTAGATTTCGTTACAATTTATGAGATACTTTCTAGTTACAACAATCCAGGGGAGGTCGACATGACTGAAATAGTTGATGTGAAAGCCAGGCAAATTCTTGATTCCAGGGGAAACCCGACCGTTGAGGTCGATGTTTATGTTGCTTGCGGAGCTGTTGGGCGGGCGGCAGTTCCTTCGGGCGCTTCAACCGGAAAGCGCGAAGCTCTCGAACTTAGAGATAAACGCTCAAAGAGCTATGGCGGCAAGGGTGTCACCCGGGCCGTAAAAAATGTTCTTTCCACCATCGCTCCTGCCATAATGGGAACGGATGCCGCCGACCAGGTCGCTCTGGACAACCGTATGATCAAACTGGACGGCACCGCAAACAAAGCAAAACTTGGCGCCAACGCCATCCTCGGGGTTTCCATGGCAGCGGCAAGAGCAGCTGCCATGGCATATGATATGCCGCTTTACCGGTATATAGGAGGGATAAACGCCAGATATTTGCCGATTCCAATGATGAATATCATCAACGGCGGTGCCCATGCGGCCAACAACCTTGATATTCAGGAATTTATGATCATCCCCTTCGGCGCCAAGTCCATTACCCAGGCGGTCCAAATGGGTGCCGAGACGTTCCACCGGTTGAAAGCCATACTCAAGGATAAAGGGCTTAATACAGCCGTCGGCGATGAAGGGGGATTTGCTCCCGACCTTGAGTCCAATGAAGCTGCCATCAAGTTGATTATAGCTGCCATCAAAGACGCCGGCTACAAGCCCGGTAAGGATATTGGGATCGGGTTGGATGCGGCTGCCAACGAGTTTTATCAAAAAGGGAAATACGTTCTAAAATCGGAAAATAAAAAATTAACGGCTGCCAAAATGATCGACTATTACGGTGATCTCATCAGCCGCTATCCGATTGTTTCCATCGAGGACGGACTTGCGGAACAAGATTGGAAAGGCTGGAAATTAATGACAGACCAGCTTGAAGGCGATATCCAGATTGTGGGAGATGATATTTTTGTCACCAATCCCAAAATATTTAACAAGGGAATCGAGCAGGGCATTGCGAATTCGATTTTGATAAAGTTGAATCAGATCGGGACCGTTACTGAAACCCTCGATGCCATTGAACTGGCAAATCAGGTGGGGTACACCACGGTGATATCCCACCGTTCCGGTGAAACCGAAGACACCTTTATCGCTGATCTAGTGGTCGGGGTAAATGGTGGCCAGATAAAGACAGGCTCCATGTCCCGCAGCGATCGAGTGGCCAAATACAACCAACTCATCCGAATCGAAGAAGAACTGGGCGAAGCGGCCTTGTTTGCGGAGGAAATATTTTAGA
>JAFDDW010000230.1 GCA_019310665.1 Deltaproteobacteria bacterium | reverse complement strand
GAATGACCACTCCCATGGCCTGCCCCATGGCTCCTTTGTCCGCTTCGACCTCTTCATAAAGGCTTACATCCAGTTTTGCTGCCCGTATCATCCGATCTGTAAGTGATGCCATGATTGCCTCCTTTCAGCAGGCATATTGGTCTGCCATATAAAAGCGCAAAACTGTTCCGTGCGAATATCTTAAATAAAAGGTACTCGCCTCACTTTAGCATCTGCAAATGAATTGCCAAAAAATTGGTAACAATTTCTAAACAATTGTACTAACCATATGAAGGTGTGGTATCCGTGCTTCGGGCAGATAAAAGATCACGATAAGCATTCGACAGTCTTCTTGAAATAACCCCAGCCAATCTTTGTAGCACTTTAAATCCGACTTCAGGACGATTTTGAAATATTCTATTTAGCTTGTCTTTTTCAATTTTCGCCACCTTGAGATCTGCAGCACAGATGCCAGAAGCAGTATATTTTCCATTTTCAAGCATGCTTGACCAGCCAAATACCTCGCCCGGCTCTGAAAGATTGTAGGTTATAGAGCCGCCATTTTTGATTACCAGGTATACCGTTCCTTCAAGGAGAATATATAAACACTTGGCTTGCTCATCCTTTTCAAACAAGACTGTATCTTTAGAATAGCTCTCCTCAGAACAAATGCCGGCGATCTCATTCATCACCTCAAAATCAACTCCTTCAAAAAGTTCTATTTCTTTGAGTATCATTTTTCCCTCCTATTTTGCGGGTTTAAATAATTTATCTAATTGATAATTGAACGCCAAAGAATAGATGATAAAATTTGGAATTATCAATTGCTATTACAGCAATACCAGATAAAGAGTAACGGGTTGAATTCAAACACAGAAATGGCAATGGGCTATGATTTTTCTGGATCTGATCAAATTAGGTCAGAAGTAGGAAATTTAACAACGGCCAGAGGGAATTAAATAGTGGAGCGCGTAGCAAGAGTTTCTGTTTGAGTCTCAGATCTAATTTTGATGAATCCTAAAGTATATTAATTTGATTGTCAAAAGGAAAATATCATCCAAGTTTTGGAACGAATTTTGTCTTAAGTTTGTAAACTGGGAGCCTAAATCCTCCAATTAGGACTTTTGTGGATTGCGCATGACAAACCAATTCTTTTTTGGCGGTTCGTTTTGTTTACATTCCTGCATCAAACCTTGGTAAAAATTCTGGGATGTTGTGTATTAGATTGGGTAATCTTCAGTTCACCAACTTTCACAAAATTTGTAATAATCCAACTAATTTTTTTTGCATTTATTTCCTATTCTGCTACTATCAGCGCAAGGGGTGGAGTATGAAAAAGCACTTCAGCAGACAAGATTATCGAATCATCGGCGGTCCGGTCAGTCGGAGGCAATTCATCCGGCTCACCGGGTGGGTCGGACTTGTAGGTGCGGCCAAAGGGCTGACCGGCGGACTGATCAGTTGCAGTTCTAACGTCAGTCAGGCCGGTACGGCCGAAACCGAGGTCTTGCCGGGAAGGCCCTACCATCACACCGCCGACGGTTTCCGCAACCCGCCTGGGAGCCCTGCCCACAAACATGATTTGACCGCCTGGATTAACCACATCTGGCGCGAGATCGGCCGGGACAAACCCGAGGTTCCGTCCGACCACTTCCTCGGTCATAGCGCGGCCGAGAAGGCACTTCTCGAAACGGGCTCCGGAAACAGGTTGACCTGGCTGGGCCACTCCTCCTTTCTGCTCCGTTTGAGCGGTCGAAACATCCTCTTGGATCCATTTTTGTCCGACTACGCTACCTCGATACCACCATTCGGACCAAAGCGCTATACCCCGGCCGGACTGCCGGTTGAGAAGCTGCCCGGGGTCGATCTCCTGATCATTTCCCACAACCACTACGACCACTTGGACCGAACCACCCTGGAGGCGTTGCCCAACAAGGACCGTATCCCGGTCATTGTACCGCTTAAGTTGAAGAAGTTTATAACCGAGTTGGGCTTCCGCGATGTGACCGAACTGGACTGGCACGACACCAAGAAGACCGGCCCCATCACGGTGACCGCCATCCCTGCGGTCCACTTTTCGTCCCGGAGCCTGTTCGACCGAAACGAGACCCTGTGGACCGGTTATTCCATCAGCGATGGACACACCAAGGTCTATTTTAGCGGGGATACTGGCTACCACTCTTTTTTCAAGGACCTCGGCCGCCGCTATGGCCCCTTTGACCTGGGGCTGGTGCCCATTGGGGCTTACAAACGGGCCTCGAACTTGAAAAGCACCCACACCACCCCGGAGGAGGCCGTCCGATTGGGTCGGGACTTGGGTGTCAAGACCCTGGTCCCCATGCATTGGGGTACCCTCGTGTTGAGCTACGAACCGCCTTTTGAACCGCCAGTCCGGTTCCTGAAAGCCGGTTTGGCCTCCGGATTTTCAGAGGGCCGCCTGTGGAAGATGGCCGTGGGGGAGACTAGGGTCCTGGGCTGAAACTTTGCCATTAGATGTATCTGGAAAAGAATACACGCTATCGGTATGACAAAGGCGGCATGGTATTTCAACCATCCGCCCATATCGTTTAAGCGTTCTACAGGCACCATACGGCTTTCAAATAGTAAGGTAACTTGCTTCGTTCTGTCTCTTTTTTCACCATCTATTTCGCCAATCCTAATGGGTATTCTTTTCCCATTTTGCGAAGTGGTCAATTCTGCATAAATGCTATCATTTGTTTGTTAATATTTTCGATTTAATGACTTTTCTATAAAAATAAATTATCAAATTACTTGCTACATAGGTTGATACTGTCAAAATAAGATACTTCGATAATGAAGGAATTGCGGTGTTAAGCATGATCAATGCTATACAACCAATAACTATGACATGAATGATATAAACGTTATAAGAATTTTCATTCAACGCTTTTAATATTTTTCCCTGCTTGTTCAGATAATATCTGAAAGTTGTAACCATCAGGTACAGCAAGCATAACAACGAAAGATGAAAACCAAGCCAAAGAAGAATTATATCTAAGATTTTTGAAAAAATATAACTACCCGGCCTTATAAAAAAATTAATGAGGACTAAAATATATAGGTTTATCGGAATCCATGCCGTACAGTTAATGACGATGTATAATTTTTTACTTGTGACGTCTGACTCAAATATCTTTAGTTTATAGCATAGAGAGCCTAATAGAAAAATCATAAAGTAGATTAATAGTCTTTCATTTTGGAAATCTATAAATATTGTTTTTGTCCAGCCATAAAATTTAAAAAGGCTCATACAAAAACTATAGACAAAACCTATGAGAAAGATTGCAAAAACAGCTTTCTTCAAGGTGATATTTGATATATTTATACTTGCTCTTGAGAAGAATGAATACAATATATCGAATAAAAAAAGAACAGGTAAAAACCATAGCCAGTTTTGATTCCAAATTCCGTTGCTCCAGTGAAAGTAGGTAGTCCAACTTTCTTGAGGTAAATTTCGAGAGTATAAAAATATAATTTTGTAAAGTGGAATTAACGTCAAAACAGCTATAATCCAGGGAATTATAAGTTTTTTAAATCTATGTTTTAGAAATGCCCATCCTTTCTTGTTTTTCATAGATAAAGGCGCAAAAAATCCTGAAATAAAAAATACGGTTGGCATCACAAAAATATCTATTATTAAATTGAGAATACCAGCTAAATTGTTAGTTGAAGGGTCATCAACAAGCCAGAAAGAAGCCCAAATGCCGCTATTTTCATAAACACCGCCAGCATGATATAAAACTACTAAAAAAATCATGAAAGTTCTTAGATTGTCTAAAAAGTAAATCCTATTTCCTTTGGGGGCGTCTTGCCCTTTTCCAATCAACGAAATATCCCCCTTTTTTTGCTTAACAGTTCAAACATTGCCGATTTTCTGTTTTTGTCAGTAATTCATAACAGCCATATTATATAGAACATGTTCCATCAATTGATGGACGAAATAACAGATAGGGCGGTCAAGTGCCAGAAATCACCGAACTACTTTAATTACGACCAGAGTGATATCGTCCTCCGGCGTCTCATCTCCTCGGAATCGCTCAAGCACATCAGTGACAGTGTCCACGATCTGTCGGGCGGAGGCCGTATGGTTGCTACGGATAATTTCCATTAGCGCTTGTTTTCCGAACATCTCACCGGCCTTATTGTGCATCTCCCAGATGCCGTCAGTTCCGATCATTATAACCTGTCCGGGTTCTATGTGACGGTGAAAGGAGTCGTATTCGAAAGAATCGTCCAACCCGAGCGCCGGGCCTTGGCCTTTGAGTTCATTGAACGCGTCCGTGGAGGGATCGTAGACAAGGGCCGGATCGTGCCCTGCGCGAACCCACCGGACTTCTGTCTCGCGCTCCGCGAGTTCACAGTAGAAGAAGGTCATGAAATTGCCGGTCTGCGCGGTGTCCAGGCTCAGATACCGGTTGACGTCGTTTATGATACCGGCTGCTTCACCTGGCATGGAAGAACGCAGCATGAGCATGATCAGGGCCCGCGCTGTCGCCATGAGCAGGGCGGAGGATACGCCGTGACCCGAGACATCCCCGACGACCACGGCCAGTCCGGCCTGACCGCCTCGGTTGGTTTCGATAAAATCGTAATAATCTCCGCCCGTTTCGTCACAATATATACTCGACCCCGCGATATCGAATCCGGGGAACGAAGGATCGCTTTGGGGCAAAAGACTCTGTTGCACCTCCTGGGCAAGTCCCAGGGCTTTGCTCATGCGCATATGCTCCTCGATCTTGGGAACGATCTCGTTGAACGCGTGGATCATTTGGTCGCGTTCATCTTTCGTACGGGACTTGAGTCTTACCGAGAAATCGCCCTTTGCAAGTCGTTTCCAGGCGTCAATGATGGTCAGTATATGGCCGGTGCTAAGGCGGGAGGTGAAAAAGGCCACGACACCCACGAAAAATAAGGCCAGCACGACGGCGACCCCGGTGATGGCCCTCTGTTCTTTAGAATATCCCACAAACATCCGCCCAACTTCTTCAGGCAAGGTCATGATTTCCGATTTGGGTACGACAATTACGAAGTACTGGTCTGCAATCATAGCGGCATATGCCCAGAGTGAGTCCACACCTTTGTACGGCATATCGAGGTATCCGGATGCCTTACTATTAATACGACGGAACAGCTCCTCGAATTCCGGGCTCTGGCTGGATATATCTCCCACAGACTTCGAACCGGAAGGGGATATTTTTTCCTGCGATGAAATGACCCAAATTTTTCTTTTCTTTGAACTGGAATTCGTTTCCACACCGACGATAAAAGAGGACATCTTTTGGGACCAACGGGAGGACGTTTCACTTTCCGCGAGTGCATGGGTGATCTTGATGTCCATTCCGGCCACACCGGCAAATGACCCGTCCGGGCGCTTTATTGGCATGGAAAGGGTTAAGAGGAGCTGACCGGTTGTGGCGTCCACTATCGGGAGCCAGGTAAGGGCTTTTGATTGTTTTGCTATCTCATACCAGGGACGCTTCCTGGGATCGTAGCCCATCGGGTAACCGCCGTGGCCCGGGTAAGAGATATGTACCCCGTTTTCCAGGCTGACGTATGCCCAATGAAGTCCAGTCCCGTAATGCCGGTTGAGGTTTCTCAGCGCGGAGCTCAATCGCGTGAACCTGGCAATGTCACTGGTGACGCCTTCCTTTATCGTACCCGGGGCTAAAAAGAAGTTGGGGTGTTTGCGGCTGATACGCTTATAGGATACGGCACCATCTTTGGAGCGGATCGGATGATTCGTCGATGGCGCCATATCCTCGGGAGATAACAGTGGATCGTCGAAATCGGCGGCATAGTATATTCTGGTAGCTGACGGCGGGCGCAAGGCCAGGGCGAGCTCGGCTTCTATAGCTAATAGCCTAAGGGCGAACTCGGTAGTCTGCCTCCCTAAAAGACTGAACGCGGCGTAACTGCGGGTGGCACGCACCATTTCCTGCTTGACCGTATTCGTGAGGGTATTTTGGGCTTTCCCGGAAATAGTTTTCCCCAACCGCCGGGAAGCGTTCTGGCTAATCCAGGTGACTGCCAACAGCGGAACCAGACTGGCCGCTACAAGAACCAGGAAGTATTTCCAGCGTAGCTTCATTACCCCTCCCATCTTCCGCCTTGACGGCGCTGTTTATGAAAAAATTCCTTAAAAAAACCCCTTTATCCCTATCGGGTCAATAGTTCCGATTCCTGCAGCAACACTGGAAAGAATGACCACTCCCATGGCCTGCCCCATGGCTCCTTTGTCCGCTTCGACCTCTGAATGACCACTCCCATGGCCTGCCCCATGGCTCCTTTGTCCGCTTCGACCTCTTCATAAAGGCTTACATCCAGTTTTGCTGCCCGTATCATCCGATCTGTAAGTGATGCCATGACTGCCTCCTTTTGCTATACGGATTAAAATCTCACGGATTGCATTCTATCTATATATTGCTGTTTCAGTTCAGTTTTACGCACCTTTCCAAGAGCGGTGCGGGGAAAATCATCTGTAAAAATGACGTGTTTGGGCCATTTGTAGCGCGCCAGTTGTCCGTCACAGAACCCGATCGCATCTTCGGGGGTTAGCACCACACCCTGTTTGGTCATCACGAACGCAACCCCGACCTCCCCCCAGGATTCGTCCGGGACACCGATGACGGCGATGTCTTCAATCCCCGGATGATTCCGTAAAACTCTTTCTACCTCAGCCGGATAGATATTTTCACCCCCGGATATAAACATATCTTTTTTTCTGTCGATCAGATAAAAATAGCCATCCTCATCCAGGCGGGCCAGGTCCCCGGTGTGCAGCCACCCGCCCCGGATGGTGTCTTCGGTTTTAACCGGGTCCTGCCAGTATTCCGTCATCATAATAGAACCCCGGACAACGATTTCGCCCACCTGCCCGGGTTTGCACGGCCGCATCTGCCGGTCAACAATCCTCACGTCGGCATGAAAAACAGGCCTGCCCACCGAGCCGGGTTTACGCACGGCATCATCCTCATGGGCCCATAAAAGTATGGAAGTTTCGGTCTGGCCCATGATCTGGCGCAGGGAGAACCCGGCTTCTCTGAATTGGGCCATGAGCTCCGGCGTTAATTTTTCACCGCCGATGGCGGCAACCTTTAAAGAAGAATTGGCGGCTCTTTTTTCCGATTCCACCTTGACCAGGGATTTATAGACCGTCGGGACCCCTAGAAATTTGGTGACCCGATATTTGTGGATGTCCCCGTAGGCCCGGTGGGGGTCAAAACTGGAATGAATGATCAGGGTACCCCCCTTATAGATAACCGGTGAGGCCTGGATAAAAAGCCCACCGGAATGGAAAAGGGGCAAAACAACAAGCATGACGTCATCGAAATGGAGTTTAAAAAAAATATCAGCATTCAGGCAGTTGAAAAAAGTTTTGAGATGGGAAAGTACCGCACCTTTAGGATGCCCGGTAGTCCCGGAGGTGTACATGATAACGTGGGGTTCTTCGGGAGTGGCCGGAGCCATGGATTCGGTGAGAAAAGGGCGCTGCCCTTCACAGCCGGCTGCCTCGGCTTGATAATCGAGGATGTCACCGGAACTTGAGCATTCAGGTATACTGGCCAGCAGCATCAAGAGCCTGCGGTGGTTCAAATTTAGACTCAAAACGGTTTCGCTGTGTTCCTTTCCAAATACAAAGAGCCGTGGTCGAGAATTCGTAAGCGTATAATCCAGTTCCGGTGCTGCCAGCCGGTAATTAATGGGCACAAAAAGGGCCCCCAGTGTCGAGCAGGCCAGGTAGAGCTCAAGAAATTCAGGACAATTGCTCAACATAACCGCAACCCGATCTCCCTTTTCGATTCCCAGGGACTGCAGCCAGCAGCAGGCCTGATTTACTTTTTGGTGAAGCTCTAAATAACTGGTTTTATTATCTTCGAAGATGATCGCGGATTTATTGGGATGCAATTCGCTCCAGCGCCTGACCCACCACGCAATGTTCATTGACTTGATCATTTATTTTCCTTGTTTGTTCTGAAATGGAACCATTGATTTATAACATATTTAGCCTCAATCACAAATATTAATTAAAGATAAGGTTTCCATAAAATCGAACTTGCTTTATAGTGCTAGCATAAGTAACTATTCTTAATAGACTGTTATGATGTAAGATAACCGGGAAGCTGTCTCAAAATAATGTTCGTTCATATTTAAAAAAAAGCATTCGCGGTGCGGTGGACTTCGCCATCGCCACCCTGGCCATGCGAATCAGGGAAAACGGCCCGGGGGTGGAAGACATCCGCATCGCCCTGAACGGGGTGTCAACCCAACCGGTCCGCAGCCGCAGGGCCGAAGCGTTATTGATCGAAAAGGGAATTAGCGCTGATACAGTAAAAGCAGCGATCCGGATGGTGTACGAAGAGGCGGCGCCTGTATCCCGGATGTATGTGCCGGTGCCGGTACGTAAAAAAATGATCGCCGCCATGTTTGAGGATTTGGTTGGTGAATTAGCTCATTCGCCGTAACCGTTCAGAGGTTCAAGGTTTCTGGACTGGAGAGGTTTCAGGTGTCAGCCCAGCCGCCGGCCAAAAAAACGGCCGGTTTAATCGAAAAAGAAACTTTGGTAATGTAGTTTCATATGAGGAGTTAACTAAAAAATGAACACCCGTCTGCCATGCATAGTACGATGGGTTGGTGTAAACATGGATATATAAATCAAATGGTTAAATCAGCCTCACACCAGTTTCAAGGCATTGCGGGCAGGTCGAACACTGAAAGGATGGTCCAACATCGAATGTTGAATGGGAAAAGATAAGGAACTTAGAGAGGCCCACAGATGGTTAAAACTTATCCAGCGTGTACCACTAACTCGCAATGGAGGCAAAGATGAAAATTCTAAACCAGGCGCTCAAAGAAGGTCGATCCATCCTGACAGAATACGAGTCCAAACAAGTTCTGGCCGCTTACAATCTGCCGGTTACCCGCGAGGAACTGGTCAACAGTCCGGAAGGCCTTCTTAAGGCCGCCGGCCAACTCGGCTATCCGCTGGTAATCAAAGGTTGCTCGGCGGAGATTGCTCACAAGACTGAAAAAGGCCTGATCCGGGTGGACGTGAGAAATGACAAAGAGGCCACTACGGCATTCAGGGAAATCAGCGCCGCCATGAATGGTGCTTCAGGCGGGGCTGTTCTGGTCCAGCAGATGGTCAAAGGACAGCGCGAGCTGGTGATGGGACTGACCCGTGACGCTCAGTTCGGTCCCTGCGTGATGTTTGGTCTGGGGGGAATATTTACCGAGATATTAAAAGACACGGCATTTCGCGTCGCACCCCTGGGAAAGCAGGATGCCTTGGACATGATGGGGGAAATCAAGGCCTGCAAAATCCTGGAAGAAATCCGCGGTATGGCGGCGGCAGATAAAGATATGCTGGCGGAGATGCTGATAACGATCGGAAAAATCGGGATCGAAAATGATAGTATCAAGGAGATCGACATCAACCCCGTGATTATTTCCGGCGGCAAACCCGTGGCGGTGGATGCCCTGGTGGTCCTTCAGCAATCGTGACACTCATATTAACGAATATCTTTGGTCAGACCGTCGCCGAAAGGTCCAATCATTTTCGTAAGCTCATCTGTTTCAAATTCAAGGTACTCAAGGAGATCTTTTAACGAAAAGTTTATCAAACGTTTGATGCACTTCAGGGAACGGGCCGGTTTGCAGGCGAATTCCTCGGCTTTTGTCAGGGCGGCTTCACGAAGTTCCTCCAGGGGAACAATCTTGTCGACCAGCCCGAGTCTTAAGGCTTCTTCAGCTGCAATATCTTCTTCGGACAGCAAGAATTCGTAGGCCTTACTGCTGCCCATAATTTTAGACAGAAAAAAAGCGCCCCCGCCCTTGGGAACCAGGCCGAACTCGAGGCAGGGATTTTGAAACAGGGTGTTGTCGGCCACAATCCGGTAATCACAGGCCAGGCTGATGTTTAGGAACAGTGGCAGGACATTGCCACTGTCAGCATGAATAACAATCTGACTCATCTCTATGATTTTCAGGATGCACTGATCGACGGCGTTGAACATCTTGTACACCGCATTGACATCCAATATCGACTGGATAACCTGGGTATAAAATTCCTTATATTCATTGCGCCCGGTTTTAGCGGGATAGCCCCAGATCACAACGACTTTCAATGAATCGCTTCCCGAAACCAGGTCCAGATAGTCTAAAAACATCGTTTTGGCGCCCAAATTGGTTACCTGAAACATAAGATTTTTCTTTAGGCCAAGCAGTAAAATATTCCCGATTTTTTGGCCTGAAAAAAAATCGTAGTCGCCTTCAAGATTGATTTTTCTTCTCATTTGAACACCCCTTTTTTGGCCCATCTATTTTGGTAAAAATCGGAAACCCGAACAGCTCCAGGCAACCGCAGGTAGAGATGATTGTAAAAGGTTCACCCGAAATAATCAATACGAATCCAAATCAACCGCTGTGGGAAACAAATACCGAGACGTCTAATTATGATCATAAGACTAAAATATTTATTGACACCACTAAAAACATGGATTATATTATGATCAAATGACCATAACTGGAGAATACCAATAATGCCGCGTCCCAAAAAACCGCGATTTGTATCCGGCTATCCGGCCATAGCCGCTTTTGTACCCCAGGGGGTTCCCGTAACCGGTGAACTCTTCTTGTCCGTTGAAGAATTGGAGGCCATCCGGCTGAGCGATTTTGAGAGCTTGGACCAGGAAGCCTCCGCCAATATGATGGAGGTATCCCGACAGACCTATGGCCGCATTCTGGCCGGGGCACGCAGTATTGTTGCCGAGGCGCTGATAACCGGAAAAGCCTTGAAAGTGGAGGGCGGAAACTATGAATTCCGGGGGATGCACCGGCGCCGCAGAAGAGGCGGCAGAGGACATGGTGGTGGTGGACGTGGTGGAGGCGGACGTGGAAATCCGAACCCTGATAAACCTTAATAGACAAATAACAAATAGCTATTAACGCTATGAAGGGAGGTGAGCAACATGCCACAGGGAGATCGAACAGGCCCCCAGGGCCAGGGCCCGAAAACGGGACGCAGCATGGGAAAATGCGGCCCTAAAGGCCAAACCCCCGCACCACAGGGACAAGGTGGTAGGGGC
>JAFDDW010000229.1 GCA_019310665.1 Deltaproteobacteria bacterium | reverse complement strand
GCGGCTGATCTGGTCGAGCACCTGGGCCTTAAAATCGTCAAAGGGCCCCGATTTTTTAATCAATTCAACCTGAAAAACGGTTATCAACAGATCAAAACGATAGGCCTCCACCTGGCCGCGAATATCGGCCCATTGCATCAAAGAGGCCATCCGTGTTTTAAGGATTTGTTCACTGACCGGATCGAATTGACGCAGAACTTCCAGTTTGGCAACCGATCTTTTTTTTTGTC
Source organism: Deltaproteobacteria bacterium (assembly GCA_019310665.1). Classification (GTDB taxonomy): domain Bacteria; phylum Desulfobacterota; class Desulfobacteria; order Desulfobacterales; family JAFDCJ01; genus JAFDCJ01. The sequence continues at coordinate 4,604 of JAFDDW010000229.1, read as the reverse complement.
TTTTTTCACGCACGCTGATGGTAGCTTCCGACAGGCGCTCAAGGTCTTCCTTGATGTGTGGAATGATCAGATCGAAAGTTTTCAGCTCACTATGGTCAAGGGCCGTTCGAGCCAGGTCCAGCCGCGCTTCAAAAAGCTGCTGCATCAGCGATTTTTTGGCCAAAGGTTCTGCTTTTTTATACTGTTTGTCGAAGAATTCAAAATTGCCCCAGTGGTCGAAAATCCTGAAATGCGTTTTGTCCTTGTCCAGGCCGAAGAGATCCGGACAGAGGCGGGTGCCGCGGCCGATCATCTGTTCGAATTTGACCAGGGATCGGATCGGCTTGGCAAACACCAGATTGACAATTTCGGGTACGTCGATACCGGTATCGAGCATGTCTACCGATATGGCAATCCGTGGATCGCTGTCTTTAGCGCTTTTGAAATCATCGATCAGCTGTTCGGCCCGGGGATCATAGTTGTCAATCACGCGGCAGAACTTTCCGCCATATTGGGGAAACAACTCGTTGAACACTTCAGCCATAAGAACCGCATGGTTATGATTACGGGCAAAGACGATGGTTTTGCCTGGGTACTGGCCGGTTTCGTCCTGAATGCCGTTTTCCATCAGGTTCCGCAGGATCGTCCGATTGGTATCCCGATTGAAGATCTGTTTGTCAATCTGATGGTTCTCATAGTCGAAATCAGCCGGATCTTCGCCGTCCTCTTCGAGTTGCTGCTTCTGAAGATCGCTTAAATCCTTGTATTTGATTCCTTCCCGCAGGAATTGGGTCGTGTGGGTATAAACATCATAGGGAACCAGATAGCCTTCTTCGACCGCTTCGTTGAGGGAGTAATAGGCCGTAGGTGTTTCATCAGGGCAATCGAACATTCTAAATGTATTGCGAGAAATAAAATCAACCGGAGTGGCGGTCAGGCCGACCTGAAGACAATCGAAATAACGAAACATATCCCGGTAGCGGTTGTAAATGCTGCGATGTGATTCGTCGGCAATGACCAGATCGAAAAAGCCGACATCAAATGTCTGAAAAATTTTATTCATGGCCGGATAGGTGGCCAAATATATCCGTTTGTCCCGATCTTTGGCTGTATCGGCCGATACGACGGTCATCGGTTCGTTCAGGAATTCGTTATAGGCATTCTTGGCCTGCTTTCTGAGCTCTTTGCGATCGCATAAAAAAAGCACCCGTTTGACCCAGCTGGCCCGGTTCAACAGGTCGGTCAGCGCAATCGCCACGCGGGTCTTACCCGTTCCGGTGGCCTGAACCAGCAGCGCCTTACGGCGTTTATCTGAAAATTTTTCGCTAACTCTTTTGATGGCTTCGATCTGATAGAGGCGATCGACAATCTCGGGTTTTGAGGCGATTTTATCAAGGGCCAGACGGTGTTTTCGCTTGTAAAGCAGGTACTGCAAACTGTCTTTGGAGTAAAAACCAAAGATTTTCCTGGGTGGATACCCCCGGCCGTCATCCCAGATATAGATTTCAAAACCGTTAGTATAAAAAATGACCGGTCGCTGGCCATGCTTTTTTTCCAGTCCATCGGCATATAGACGGGCCTGTTCCTGGCCCAGTTCTGCGGATTTGGCGGTTTTCTTGGCTTCGATGACGGCAAGCGGCAGACCGTTGTCATCCCAGAGAACATAATCCGCATATCCGGTGCCGGTTTTGGTGGGCTGGTGCCGGACTTCTTCTTCCTGTGTGACTTCAGCGGTATTAGCACCATCGGCAGCAACGTTCCAGCCGACAGCCACCAACTCAATATCGATCAAACGCTTGCGGGTTGAAGTTTCATCAAATCCCAGCGCATCTGCAGCTGATTTGCCGCTTGATAGGATGGCTTCGAGTTCTTCAATCTTTTTCTCTGCTACCTGAGTTTTTAAATGGGTCGATTCAAGCTCCGCCAGCAGCGCTTGCATTTCAATCTCTTGGGAGGCAAGCTTCTCTTTTACCAGACTTTTCCCTGATTTATCCGCCCCTGAAACGGCTTCGTCTTTTTTTGGGGCAGGCGGCAATTGGAAATCAGGACAACTTTCCCTGCTTCCACCACTGATGATATACAGCCAGCGCCCCAGATCAAACGCATCTTTTAAATGCTCTTGTGCGGTGATAGCTGAAATGCTTATTCCATGCGCAGCCCGGTTGCCAACCTTGCGGATCGAATGAAACACATTTATGACCACCGAAGGGATCGCTGCCCTGAACTCTTTCGATGTCATCAGATCATACAGCGAAGTTGTAAAAGGTCTTGGCAACCCTTTTTCATCGTAAATGCGCTGAATCAAGGATTCGACAAAGGTTCTCAATTTGACCATGGTGCCGGCAGGATCTGTTGCGGCATAATGTTCGGCAAAGCCGCCCAGACTTGCCAGCTCCGGCCATCTTTCTCTTAAAAATTCGAAATTAGTCGATTTCATAATGATCGAATCCATACCAACGGGTTAGAGCAATCCCCGTGCCAGATTAGTTTACGCGATATTTTTTCAGCCAGTTCGTCAATGTCTGGTAGTTCGAAAGCCCCAGCAACTCGGCCGCCCTGGTTTTGTTTCCTTTGGCCTCGGCCAAGGCTCTTTTCAGATAATGCTGGGCCAGTTTTTCCATAAGATCTAAAAGGTTAATACCGTCTGCCAGGGGTTTTCCAAGAAGTCCATCATCAACCAGCGGTGACATCGGCAGGATGGCATCACGGATATCTTCAGGATCTATGATTGTGCCGGAAGACCAGATGGCAGCCCTGCGAAGCGTGTTCTGAAGTTCACGTACATTACCGGGCCAAGTATGCTGAAGCATAAGATTTTTTGCGGCAGAGGAAATTTTTTTGTACTTATAACCGGGTTCATTGACGCTCTCATCATTAATCTGATCCAGAATGCGGTCAACGAGAAGGCCGACATCACCGGGCCGATCAATTAATGGGGGAAGCTTCAATACAGCGACCGCTAGACGATAAAAAAGATCCGGTCTAAAACCACCCTGTGCAATTTCATTTATCAGATCTTTGTTCGTGGCTGCAATAACGCGTACATCAAATGGTATCGGTTTTGAAGCCCCCAACCGGGTGACTTCTTTTTCCTGTAATGCTCTCAAGAGCTTTACTTGGGCTTGCAGAGGCAGTTCGCCGATTTCATCCAAAAACAATGTCCCCTCATTGGCTGCTTCAAAATAACCTATTCGTTGCTTTTCCGCGCCCGTAAAGGCCCCTTTTTCGTGACCAAAAAGCTCTGATTCGATCAGTTCTGACGGGATCGCCCCACAATTCACAGCCACAAAGGGTTTTTCTTTTCGAATGCCTGCATTGTGTATTGCCCGGGCCAAAAGCTCTTTGCCCGTTCCGGAATCCCCCTCGATGAGCACGGGAACCGAACGCGGTGCAATCAACCTGGCCTTGGCGACGATCCTCTTCATGATGTTGCTGCGATGAATAATATTTTCAAATTCGGGGGCTTCGGGCAAGAGACCGGCGGTCAGCTTTTCGAGCTTCTCGTCCGGTTTTCTTAGCAGATCGGGAATGAACTCAGCGGAAATGTCAAAGGGCACCGATGCGACCTTGACTCCCTCTTTGATTGAAGATTCTATGAGTGTGGCAGGATAACGCGTTTTGGCGATGATCATCCAGACCGCGGCCATAGCAGGGGTGCCGGGGCTAAGGTGATAGGTCAATTCGACATCATTATCGATAGATTCTTGTGTCTCTTTGATAACCCCGACCGCGGCTTCATAGATATCGCCGAAATGGGTAGGGCTGGACAAACTGACATTCTTTGTTTGAATCTGTGCCGGGGTAAATGTTTTTAACCATTGTACGTATTCTTTGCAATCTGAATCCGGTATATCATAAATCAGTATTACCTCTTGAAATGAACGTTCAGAGACAGCCTGTGCAATGGGCCCTAAACCAACATTTTTTTCTCCCCTTGATGCTTTTAAATCGGTAAACCCTATCCAGGAATATAATATTGATTTCATACCTGTATCAGATACAAAAATATTTATTTTTTTACAAGAAATTTTATCTTGAAATATTTAGGAAAATTGATGCTTCAGGATTTCGATAAAATAGGGCTCGATTTTGTCGATTCGTTCGATGATTTCGTCAGGATCATTGAGATACCCCTTTTCATGGAGAAATCGATAAAAGAGTTTCAGGGCCGGCGGCCAGAGAATATACTCCGGGGGGGCGGCCATCATTTTACGGATCAGGAAATCTTCAAAAAATTCCATCCAGTATCGATCTGAAACTGTTTTTAGAGAAATCACATCATCATGCATGTAGCCGTATACGAAATCAAAGAAGATAAAGGGGCAATCGGCAAAATCCTCGGCATGCTCATCCATTCCCTTGGCAATGAGCCACTGCCGAAACCGCTCCTCGCATCTGTCCTTGACCTCGGTCAATAGCGATTCTAACTGTTTGTAATCGGCCTGATCCATCACCAGGCTATCGAGCTGTGCCAGTTTGTCGATGGCATCCAGGTCATCAGCATCCGACGGTATGAGCCGATCGGAAATGTTTAGTTTGTCAAAATCAAATGGCCGGATGAGATGGCGGACCTCTTTTCGGATGAACATAAAGGGTGAGGGCGGTTTGGGCTGGATGTCTTCGGG
>JAFDDW010000228.1 GCA_019310665.1 Deltaproteobacteria bacterium | reverse complement strand
CTGCAAAGGACATAAACTACAATTGATGCGTGATTCACAAGAATCACGTTAATAATTTCACATATTCCCTCAAATCTTTTTCCCCTTTTTTCCATTTAGCAAACCAGAATTTTTTCGCCCAAATCTCAAGACAGGCGATTTGAAAGGATGTAAGATCTTCGGTCTTTCTTAAGAATACGTCGCTTTTAATCTTCCACTTTTCATGTAGTTTTCTAAACATCATTGCATCATCGCAATAAATTTTTAGTTGTTGGCCTGCCAATTGCGGACTTAATTTTGTTTCTTTGAAAGCTTCAACCAAAAAAGATAATTCCCCATTCATGAACCGCCCCTTCATTTCATGAAGCGTACGGTTATATAGCATCGGAAATCCGTCCAGAACATATTCTGCCCCTGCGTTAAGCGTATTGAAATTTTTTGACAGAAATTCCTGGCTCTGCCCCTCAATTCTCGGACTAATTTTTTTCTTTTCCATGCGATCACCTTTTATTTAAATTTCAGGCGATCTTACAACAATAGTCTGGCAAAAGTCAAGAATATAGCTTGATGCTTTGGAGACAACACCTTCGTCTCTAATTTAATGGTCTAAAGTTTTAATCTAATCACGTCACCGCATGCTATACATCTCCATCTTGTTATACTCAAACAATAGCTTCGTGAAACTGATTCTACTGGAAAAATAATAAATACTCCAAATTCGTGAGATATATTATTATCTCCCCACCAGGTATTGGGACTTTGTGCCATCATATTTCTTATACAATATAATTATTTTCTTGACAATAGCTGGCTAATTATTATATATAAATATGGCAATAAACAAGAATATATTACGCTATATTATTAACATTCAAAAGGAGGAATACTGATGATTGTAATACGCAGCAAGCTTTCACTATTTTTGTTATTCGCGGTGCTATCCGCAACCATCCTTCCGGCTCAAGGAATCTTTGCAGCAGAGAAGGTCCTTGTGATGATGCCAAACAGTGACACCTTAGACGGATGGAAATTTCGAGGACCAAAATTTATGAGTAAATGGATCGTCGGTGTCGCCATGATAGATCCGAAAGATCCGAAAAAACTAACGGTCGTAAAATCAGATAATAGCGCTATCGAGCTTGCCAATACAAAAAAAGGAGGCGTCGATATTTACACAGAGCAGAAGTTCGGTGACTGCATTGTTGAGTTAGAGGTGATGATACCAAAGGGATCTAATTCCGGAATCTACCTAATGGGGCAGTACGAAGTTCAAGTTGCAGATAGTTATGGGAAAAAGAGCATCAAGGATAGCGCCATGGGCGGTATTTTCGGCACGGCCGCACCAAAGACCAACGCAGCTAAAAAGCCGGGCGAGTGGCAGAAGTTTTTGATCGAGTTCAAAGCCCCACGTTTTGAAAACCGTAAAAGAATTGCGCCGGCGGAGTTTGTCAAAGTGGCACTCAACGGAGAGGTGATACACGAGAATGTGAAAATAGAAAAAGGACCAACCAGCGGAGCACTTAAAAATAGGGAATTCGCCGAGGGGCCGCTTATGCTTCAGGGCGGCATGGGGGCGGTTGCGTATCGAAACATCAGGATATCAGTTCCCGGGCAGTGATACGCACAGCTATCGCAAATTCAGAAGTAACACCCACCCCGGCGCCGGGCAACAGGGAGGCAGACGGAAAAATGAAAACATCAATAGCAACAATCAAACCGGTCCCATCTAATCTGGGAGATCGAGTAACTTTTTTTGACAACCTGCGTTATCTTTTCGTTTTTGGCGTTGTATTGCAACATGCAAGTATGGCGTATATATATTCTAACTGGTGGCCGGTGATGGATGAATCCAGTATGCTTGTCGGCGTCTTCACCGGCTTCTTCGATGGTTTCCTGATGCCATCTCTTTTTTTCATATCAGGATATTTTGCCATTCCCTCGATTCGCAAAAAAACAATCTCACAATTCATCAAAGGAAAACTCAGGAGACTGGGAATACCCTGGTTGGTATGCACTCTTTTCATCGGCCCGATTCTGCCTCTGGTTTATCATTATACGCGTAACGGCTTAATCCTGTCATCGAGCTACTGGCGTACCTGGCTGGCTGTTATGAACAACGCAATAGGTTTTGATGTCGGGATCTTGCCGCCGATGAGACAGGTCATGCAGAATAATTTGTTTTACCAGCGGTACATGTGGTTTGTCGGTTTGCTGATCGCTTTCTTTTTGATGTTCAGTTTTATTTACACGTTCAAAAAAAGCTGGTTTGAATCAACGGACCCTTCACTCAAGGCAGTTACGCCGTCTGTTCTATCAACATTGAAAATGATGTTATCCATCGGGATTATAACCTTTCTCGGTTCTACCCTGATAATAGGGACTATGTTTGCATTTTCCCCAGGAGTGTCAAATCCCGAATCGTGGTTCACATTGGGCAATATTGTTCAATTTCGAGTATCCAGAATATTCCTGCACGTCACTTATTTTGTCCTGGGAGTCCTGGCCTTTAAGTGGAAATGGATTGAGCGGGGCAAATTTCCAGGTCATAACAAAACCTGGTTTATCGCCTTCGTTCTCATGTTTGTTGCTTACTATTACTCTTATTTCCTTATGTTGACCGCCGGAACCGGTGAAATGGAAAAGCTGTTCGGGCTGCTTTTCTGGTTTTGCCTGAACTATTTTACCATAACAGCCCTTGGACTTTCGGTATCTTTGGGAGTTCGATATTGGAATAGACAAACTCCGTTTAGCAAAATCCTGGCAACAAATTCTTATAACCTGTATCTCTCCCATTACATTTTCGTTATCGGTTTTCAATTATTATTATTTACACTACCGGGAATTCCTGTCTTGTTGAAATTCGGATTGGTTTCTATTCTCTCCATCTGTTGTGGATGCATGGTTTCCCAATATCTGATCAAACCTTATCCCCAAATTACAATTGCTTTGGTTACAGTTTTATTCATTTCTATGGTTTTGCTCATTCATTAACTCAACCGTAAGGAGGCAAAAATGAAAAAATTTATACACATATTCCTGGCATCTTTCTTTCTTACTTTCATTGTATCTTGTGCAAACGAAAAAACCTCTAAACCTAATCGCCAAAATATGAAATCACACCCTATTATTGATATACATATGCATGCATTTCAGTGGAATAAATATGGAGATCCACCTCCTCCCAATCTGATTACCGGTAAAAGACCTACGGCAAGATCCAATAACGAAGCGATTGAGGCTTACATTGCTGAAATGGATCGTTACAATATTGTTTTAGCTGTTGGATCCGGGCAATTGGAAATGGTAAAAGAGATGAAAGCACATGTTCTGAACCGCTTTATCGGCGGTATTGAGTTTCCCAAGTATACCTCGCCGGTAAACAAACGCATGGAAAAATGGCCCAGTCTAAACGAGCTACGTATATTATATGAGTCCGGACAATTGAAGATAATGGGTGAAATCACTGCACAATACGCGGGCGTGGCGCCTAATGATCCAAAACTGGAACCATATTTTGCCCTGGCTGAAGAATTGGACATACCAGTATGTTTACACACCGGCTTTGGACCACCGATGTCACCTTATATGGGTGATCCCAATTTTCGAATGCGCCACGGCAATCCTTTACTACTGGAGGATGTCCTGGTGAAACATCCGAGATTACGAATTTATATCGCCCATGGCGGGTATCCAAATCTTTCAGAAACAATTGCGTTGATGCTCATGTATCGCCAGGTGTATATGGATATCTCGGCCATAAATTGGTTATTAACCCGAGAGGAGTTTCATGCCTATCTTCAACGATTGATGCAAGCGCGTCTCGGGAAACGTATCATGTTCGGAACGGATCAAATGATTTGGCCCGATGCGGTTGGGATGTCAGTTGATGCAATTGAGTCCGCTACATTTCTAACTGAAGCGCAAAAACGGGATATATTTTTCGAAAATGCTGCAAGATTCCTGAGATTGGATACAAGTAAATATCTGACCGGATCATTCGGAAAATCTCTTGCACCGGATTCCGAGACTGTAAAAGTGATCAGCTCCGAACTAAGACTTAGGCCGGCCACTCCCGGTGATAAAAGGACGGTTTCATTTAATTTGAAGTTGACCGGTGTTAAATCGACAGCCGTTCAGGTTACCGGTTTTGATATCGATGGGGTGACAGAGACCGAGATGTTTATAAACGACCAGAAGGTGAAGCTGCCTGCGGAGATAGTAGCAGACATGGCGCCAAAGACCGTTATCATCGAGCTTAAGAAGGGAATTTTAAAAGAAGGTGAGAATACCATCACTTTTCTCTTTGCAGATTCTGTCGGAGGTACCACAGGCTTCTCCATTCTTGGACTCAAGATCATGTTGCGAAAGTAATTTTGTTTGATAACATATGCATCGATAACAAAATTTTGAAAAGGTATGGAGAAAATGCAAAAGGTTATAGTCGCTGGTGCCACCGGGTATCTTGGGAGATTTGTTGTGCAAGAATCTAAAAAAGAGGCTATTGGGTTCGTGCATTGGCGAGAAATGCATCCAGCCTTGAAACTCTTGGTAAGTATATTGTTGAGCAGTTCATAGGTGAAGTGACTGCCCCTAATTCTTTGAAGGGTATATGCCATGACCCGATCCAGACAATCTTGGAAGAGACTCATGAAAGCGATTGTATACACAAAATACGGATCACCGGATGTTCTTCAGCTCAAAGAGGTGGCAAAACCTATTCCCAAGGACGATGAAGTCTTGATAAAAGTTCATGCGGCCTCCATAAATTCATGGGACTGGGATATGTTAACGGGTAGGCCGTTAGAGTATCGCCTTCTGAGTGGGCTTCTAAAACCAACAAAAACTAAAATACTTGGATGTGACATAGCAGG
>JAFDDW010000227.1 GCA_019310665.1 Deltaproteobacteria bacterium | reverse complement strand
ATTCGGATCACCCAACGTGGTCGTGGTTCAGGATGTTTGCCACGCGCCCCGCGAGATCAGCGGACTTCACACCTGCGGGTTTTACCCGGTCGCTGATTTTCATCATCGCAACGACCTGGTCCTGCTCTGGGGCAGCAACCCACCCAGTACCAACGAAGAAGGCCAGATTTGCAGTCTACTGCTGGAGCAGGTTAAACAGGGGACCGAACTGGTGGTGGTCGATCCCAGGCGAACGGAATTGGCCCGCAAAGCCAAACACTGGCTGCAAATCCGCCCGGGAACCGACAATGCCCTGGCCCTGGCGTTTTTAAATGTCATTATAGCTGAAAGCAGTTTTGACGAAGCGTTTGTACAAAACTGGACCCACGGCTTTGATGAGTTGGCCGCCCATGTAAAATCCTTTACACCAGAAAAAATGGCACCAATAACCTGGGTGCCTGCCGATCAAATCAGGGAAAGTGCCCAAGCCTTTGCCCGAGCCAAACCAGCCGCCATTGCCTGGGGCAATCCCATCGAACAAAATATTTATAGCTTTGATACGGCCCGGGCATTGATCTGTTTAATGGCCATCTGCGGCAACCTGGATATTCCCGGCGGTAATATCCAGGCCAATGAGCCGGACATTTTAAGCCTGGGCAAATTTGTACGCGCTGACCTGATACCCTCCAAGCGTAAGGAAATGATCCACGCCCACCACAACACCATCCCCAAGCTGATGACGGTTCCCCCGGCTTTTTTCAGAAAAGCAGTGCTGGAAGGCCTTCCGTATCCGGTGGGTGCTGCCTATGTGCAGTGCGCCAATCCAGTGCTCGCCTATGCGGATAGTCGCCAAACCTACGATGCCTTGATGAAGCTCGATTTTCTAGCTGTATCCGAAATTTTTATGACCCCCACGGCAGCCCTGGCCGATGTTGTCCTGCCGGCCGCTACCCATTTCGAATTTAACGATATCGGGCATTACGGACTGGGTCACGGATATATCCTGGCACGACCCGCAGTAGTGGAACCTCCTGCCCAATGTTGGCCGGATATTAAGATCCTGAACGAACTTGGCAAAACAATGACTTCCGGTGAATACTGGTATGAAAACTGGGAAGATATGCTTGAGGCCCTGACCGCCCCGGCCGGTTTAAGTTTCAGCCAGTTTGCCGAAAAGGGGTACCTGAAAGGCGATGACCAATTTAAAAAATATGAGGATAAAGGTTTTAAAACACCGACCGGCAAAGTCGAGCTGTCTTTAAGCCAGGCCGCTAAATTAAAAGTGGCTGCGCTGCCCGACTTCAGCAGGTACCCGGAGCCGGAAGAACCTGACTATCCCCTCGTATTGACCAGCGCCAAAAGCCGCTATTACCTGCATTCTTCCTACCGCTGGTTGGAAAAACTGAGAAACAAACATCCGGACCCTCAAGTCCTGATCCATCCGGAAACGGCCGCTGAATATGAGATCAATGAAAATGACGCTATCGTGATTGAAACCCCTTCAGGAAGCATTACCCAATTTGCCCATCTCACCGACGCAGTGGATCCCCGGGTGATTTATGCCGCTTACGGGTGGTGGTTTCCGGAAGAAAAAATGGAAGCGCTTTTCGGATGGGACCGGTCCAATTTCAACATCCTGACGTCAACTGAAAATTTGGGCCGGGAGTTCGGTACGCCCAATCTAAAGGGCATCAACTGCCGGATCCGGCGAACATTAGATCGGCGTTGACAAATAACAGCGACTCTCGGGCTTCAATCGCCCCTGAGCATATCATAAAGAGACTCTGGAAAGAGAAAGGTGAACTCATAACGGGCAAATGCCACGACATCTTTGTCCCGGATCCGGGCCGGTTTTTTATCCAGCCGCTTGCCGTTAATCCTGGTGCCGTTGGTCGATCCGCCGTCTCGAATTAGATAATTCCCCCGTTTAATTTCAAAAAAGGCGTGCTGTTTGGATATAGCATAATCGGGCATGATCATATCGTTGCCGTCAACCCGTCCGATGCTAAAGATCTCGAGGCGTCCGGTGGCATATTCATTTTTCACCAGCGGATAAATCGCATGTCTCAGGCTATCCGATGCGGAGGCTACGGCCTCACCAGTATCCACTTCAAAAATGACGGTTTTATTTAATTCCTCTTTGGCATGGCGGTTTTGAGTGGATAGGGAGCCGGCCTGGATGGAGGAGCCCACAAGCACCGGCTGTTGCATAAAGCGTTCAAATCCCTCTTTATCGTATACAGTGGCCAATTTCTGAAGCATCTGAAGACCGATTCTTCCGGACGTATTCAGCATCTTGGAAATATCACCCAATTGAGTTCTGGTTTTACCGCCTGCCCCGGCGCTCTCATCGGCAGTCTTTTTTTGCTTTTTCATCAGGCCGAGAGCCTTACCGAACATTTTGTATCTCCCTTTCCCCGGTATCTATGAATAATTAAATTTTTATTGTAATTTCAGATTATTACATGCCGGAAGCATCTTCGCGATTGATTCATACACCTTCAATAAAGTCTTTCGGTAAGAATGAGCAAAAACTTTAAGTGTTTTTAAACAGATTTGATTGACTCCGCACATAGGCCCTTATATGATACAGGCTTAATACCGACCCGCACCCGGTTCGTGCGGCAAGATACAGGTTCGACCGAAAATGCGATTGCTTCTTAATATAATTCTTATTACTTTAGCCATTTTGGCTTGCTATATAGAAGGTATTTACCTTTATTTTTGGCCCCCCCAGCCGGAAAAGGCGATTTATCTTACTATCCGGTCTCGCCGAACTTTCAGTTTTAATCAACAAGAAGCCCTGGAAGTCAACCGTAAAAAGGCCTTTGCACTGTATGTTCCCGTATACCGCTATATCCCACCAAAAATTGAAGCTTCTAAGAAAAAATTTGAGGAATTTGGCAGGGCGGTAACCATTTTTCAGGAGAAAAATCAAAAAGGGGTTGAGGGTTTAAGGTTACAATTGCAAACGGATTTCGGAGTAACGCTTTCTCCCACCGATATTATCCATATTGTCAAATACCGTGATCTTAACAACCTATTGGAAGGTATCCTCACCATAGAGGAATCCATCCTGCAAAACAAAATTCTGGAAGATACCCAGCATCTCCCGGGTAAAAATACCATCAAAATTAAAAATCCAAATTCCGAAGGTACGGTGACTCATGCGGTCGATGACCTGATTGCCCTGGAAAAAGCCCGGTATCTGATGGAGGAAAAAGTCCGGCAACTGTTTTGGCAGGTTGATAAACGCGTGCTGGATCCGGTTCTTAAGGTCTGTATGACAACTCTGCAGCCGAACCTCAAATATGATCAAATAGAAAATGAGCGGCGCCTGGACAAAATCAACCAGGAGTTTCCCTCCGGGATCGTTTCGTACAAACCGGGGGATGTACTGGTACCGTTTCAAAAAATATTGAATGAAAAGGACATATTGCTGCTGAACGCCTATCAGAAGCAGATAATGGCCGGTATATACCGGGATATTCCCTGGATCATTTTCACCATCCTGTTTATGGTGGCGTTTTATAATCTATTCCTTTCGAAAATTCTGGTGAACGGATTCCGCTATGAGCCGCCTTACCGCTTTTTGTTATCACTGCTGATAACGACGGTCTTAATTCTTAAAGGCTACCTTGTTTTTATTGCTTTTCCAATCTATGGGCTCCCCTTTTGCCTGCTGCCCATGCTGATCATCTTTTTAAACCACGGGAAAATAATTGCCACCGCCACCACCCTGGTGGGCGCCATGCTGGCCAGTCTGTTTACCGGACCAACTTATGAAATTCTGATCTTTTTTACCTTCGGTGGGTTGGCGGCGGTTCTGGTTTCTTCAGGGCTGAGAAAACGTCCGCAAATTATTGTTCCCTCATTGATAGTCGGCTTTATCAACACGCTGGGCATCATCGTCTTCACCCTGGACTGGCAGGCGGTCGCCTATCAAATAGCACCCCTGCAATCAATTAATATGCATGCCTTGGTGGAAATAGTCGATGCCGCCCTGACACTGGAGGTTGCCTGGGCGGCTATCGGCGGCCTGGCAGCCGGTCCCCTGGCCCTTTTGCTGCTGCCCCTGCTTGAAATCGGTTGGGACACTGCATCGACATTTAAACTCAATCGCTACATAGATCTCAATCGGCCACTGATGAAGGAACTTCTGTCCAAAGCACCGGGAACCTACCAGCATAGCATGACAGTGGCCTATCTGGCCCAGTCGGTGGGCGAAGTCATCGGAGCCGATACACTGTTGTTGCGAATCGGTGCTTATTACCACGACATCGGCAAAATGATGAACCCCAAGTTTTTTATCGAAAATCAGTTTAATGGCGAAAACCCCCATGACGTACTCGAACCACGTGAAAGTGCCCGGATCATTGTTAATCACGTACGACATGGTATGAGAATCGGCCAGGAAGCGGGCCTGCCGAAAGCCGTGGTGGATCTGATTTTACAGCATCATGGCAGTCAGTTAATGGAATATTTTTACAATGTCGCCGCCAAAACCTACCCCAAAAGTACGATTCAGGTAGAAGATTTCCGCTACCCGGGTCCCAAACCCCAAAGCGTTGAAGCGGCAATATTAATGGTCACCGATGCCGTAGAAGCCGCCTCCCGCTCTCTGGAGGACCCGACCCGTAAAAAATTTAAAAAAATGGTCCGCCTCATTCTGGTCAAGCGCATCGTTGACGGATCATTCACGCATCCGCTATCCGTGGCAGGGAAAAAAGCCCGCCCCCAAAAAGATCGGCTGGCGAATCGGCGCGGTCGGTGAAAAGGACCGGGATTATCGTGCCTTTCGACCCTAACACGAAGCCCTGAAAGGAACAGAGTTACGTCATATAAATTACAGAAAAAAGAAACTTAATCATTTAACCTGTTTAATAAATTCCAAATACCAAATCACAAATTCCAAACGGTTCGACAAGCTCACCACCCTGAGCCAGGTCGAAGGGCAAATCCCAATGATTCAAATTCAAAATTCCAAACACATGCCTCGCCAGCGTTTGTGCCAAATAGCATCATCCCCGGCGGACAAAGGTTTGTGCAGCGATACGGTCCAACTGCGGTAAGTGTTTTGGTCATTGGATATTGAGATTTGAGATTTATTTGTAATTTGGTGCTTGGGATTTGGGATTTTAATGTTTTGTAAAACCATCTGATTCAACTGGTTTAGGATTTACTTTGACGTTGCCTTGCAACCGGGCAGGTGACGCTTGAG
>JAFDDW010000226.1 GCA_019310665.1 Deltaproteobacteria bacterium | reverse complement strand
TCAATTCATAAGCCACCGGCTATGCCGGTGAGAATTTAAGAGGTTGTACCGTTACCGCGAGGGCATGTATCAAGGGTGCAAATCTGATCGATGCCGGCGGCTTATGAATTGATAAAAAAGAATTTTTGCATATTTTTTTCAATTTGTTGGTATACACCAGCAGAACAACCACCACCAAAGCTGGCTGAAGCAAATAAGATAGTTGCCAATGATGAATCGGTTAAGTGGTCATCAAAACCGACAGATCAGATAAAACAGAGATAAAAATGTCACGAAAATATTCGAGGTCTAGCGGTAGCTGGTTAAAAGTATTACTATCAAAAATTCTTTTTAAAAATCAGCGACCACCAGCAGAGGTGGCCCCGGCCCCTTTCAGGGGCCATCCTCATATCCCCATGATAACTATTAACAAATAACCCCATCTTGTTGGGGTATCGCGAATTCAAATCCGGGGGAAGAGACGATGAAAAAGATGGATTGTCCTGGTTTTCAGACTGCGGGTGTTGCTTCAGGACTGAAGAAAAATGGCAAAAAAGATCTTGGACTTATATATTCGGAGGTGCCGGCAACCGTTGCCGCGATGTTTACCCGCAACCTTGTCAAAGCGGCGCCGGTTTTTCTTGATCAGCAGCGAACCGCCAACGGGTCCTGCCGGGCGATTATCGTCAACAGTGGCAATGCCAACTGCTGCACCGGGGAGCAGGGCATGCTGGATGCCATTCGCATGGGGCGCCTGGCTGCACAGGAACTCATGGTTGATGAAGAAGACGTGCTGGTGGCATCCACCGGGGTGATCGGTGAACCATTGCCGGTTGAAAAAATTGAATCCGCCGCTCCCGGTTTAATCAAGGCGCTTGCCGCCGACGGCCTATCTGATTTTGCCGAAGCGATCATGACCACGGACACGGTTGCCAAGGTTGTCAGCCGCCGCGGCGAACTGGCCGGCAAGTCATTTACGGTAAGCGGTGCCATCAAGGGGGCCGGCATGATCCGTCCCGATATGGCCACCATGCTGTGTTTTGTAATGACCGATATCGTTGCCCAACCGCAAGTGCTGCAGCAAACGCTCAATAAAGCGGTTGATCGATCGCTGAATCGCATGACGGTGGACGGCGATACCAGCACCAATGATACGGTCCTTTTGATGGCCAATGGGCACTCAACGGTCAAGGTGATCAGCGAGAATCAAAAGGATGTTTTTCAAGCCGTCCTCAATGAGGTAATGATTGGTCTGGCCAAATGGCTGATTAAAGATGCAGAAGGTGCCACTAAACTGGTTGAGATAGTCGTTAAAGGCGCCAAGACAAAAGCGGAAGCACATAAAATCGCAGACACCGTGGCCAATTCGCCGCTGTTTAAAACCGCTCTTTTCGGTGAGGATGCCAACTGGGGAAGAATCCTGGCAGCCGTTGGCCGGTCAGGCATCACCGTGGATCCTGAAAAAATAGATATTTTCTTTGGATCAGCCCAGATGGTCAAAAGCGGGTTCGGCTGCGGTAAAGAGGCCGAAGCCGAAGCAACCAGAGTGTTGAAGCAGGACGAATTTACGGTCACCATTGACTTGAACCTGGGCCCTGAGGCGGAAACTGTTTTTACCTGCGATTTTTCCATTGATTATGTAAAAATTAACGCGGATTATAGAACCTAATCCGCGTTAATTTGTTTTTTATAACCAGCGATTTGCAACCCGCGATGCTCAACGTGCAACCATGCCATTGGTGAGACTTCAAAAATATCTTTCGGCGGCCGGTGTATGTTCCCGCAGAAAAGGGGAAGAACTTATCGTTGCCGGCAAAGTTGCCGTCAACGGTGAAGTCATCGTTGAACTTGGGACAAAAATTGATCCGGACCAGGACCGGGTTGAAGTCGATGGGAAAGCGATCAAACCCTCGAATACGCTGGTGTATATCGCCCTGAACAAACCCAAAGATTATGTGACCAGTTGCAGCCATCCCGGCCAGAAGGTTGTGGTGGATCTGGTTGACATCTCTGAGCGCATTTATCCGGTGGGTCGATTGGACAAGGATTCCACCGGCCTGTTGCTGCTGACCAATGATGGTCGTATCCATCACCGCTTGTCCCATCCTTCATTTGATCACGAAAAGGAATATGATGTTACGGTGGCCAGGCCGATTCCAGATGGGGCCCTCAAGAAAATGAGCGACGGCCTGCCACTGATGGGGACCAAAACCCGGCCGGCGCGGATAACCAGGATTTCGCCCAGACGATTTCGGATGGTTCTGCAGGAAGGCAAAAACAGGCAGATCCGCCGAATGGTGCGCAAGGTCGGCAATGAAGTGACCCGGCTGCAGCGTAAACGATTTGCCAGTATCAAGCTGGGTAACCTGCCGCCGGGCAAGTGGCGTTATTTAAAAGAAAGCGAAAAGAAATCGCTGCTTTCTTAAATTGAGCGATGCGCACTTGCTTCTTCTCAAATCTTGTAAGACATATCCTTAGGCGTTCAGACTGGGACCTTGTATGAAACTTTATGAAAATCATTGCCATATTGCGAGTTGCCGGTTACGAGTTAGGAGCGAGTGGGAGCGGCTTCCAGCAGCGATACGACCATGCTGCCGACCGGGTTATTCGTGGCTGGAAACCGCTCCCACAATCAATAGCGTTAACGCCGGCATATTCATAATTCAAGCTTAAAAAAAGCTTCTTCTTCGAACAAACTGGTCGCTTTTCAACCTCTGAACTTTGAACCCAGAACCTTGAACCTCGGACCTTGACACCTGAAACCAAATACCCGGAAAACACTATAAAATTAATTAGCCAGGTTAAAGGCGATTTAATCGACCCAATTTAATACTGAAATATCCGGGCAGATATGATAGACTTTTTCTATACTATACATGAAAAAAAAGAATTATTTCAGGGGACCGGAGATTTCTATGGTTAGATTTGAATCGTTGATCAGCAGGGAAAATAAAATGGCAGTTGTGGGGCTGGGTTATGTCGGCCTGCCCCTGGCAGTGCATCTTGCCGCCCATTTTGAAATTGTCGGATTTGACCTGAAGGCTGATAGGATAAAAGAGCTTGAGTCCGGGATTGACCGCACCCTGGAAGTAACCGAGGCTCAACTCGAACAGGCTCAAATACACTACACGGATAACCCTGAAGACCTTGCCGACTGCCGGCTCATAATCGTGGCGGTCCCGACCCCTATAGACGATTACCGTATCCCCGATCTGGGTCCGTTGAAGGGGGCTTCCACTGCCGTTGGAAGACATCTGCAAAAAGGATCATGTATTGTCTATGAATCCACCGTCTATCCGGGAGCCACGGAAGAGGTTTGTATTCCGATCCTGGAAGCGGAATCCGGATTGAAATTCGGGCGGGATTTTACGGTGGGATACTCACCGGAGCGGATTAATCCGGGTGATAAAGTTCACACCCTTGAAAATATCATGAAGATCGTATCCGGTTCGGACCCCGCAACCTGTGAAATGCTGGCCAAGGTTTACGGTCAAGTTGTGACGGCAGGAATTCACAAGGCATCATCAATTAAAGTGGCTGAAGCCGCCAAAGTTATTGAAAACACCCAGCGAGATTTAAACATCGCCCTGATGAATGAACTGGCCAAGATTTTTGACATCATCGGGATCGACACCCATGAAGTCCTCGAAGCGGCGGGGACAAAATGGAATTTTCTGCCTTTCAAACCAGGCCTGGTCGGCGGCCATTGTATCGGTGTTGACCCCTATTATCTAACCTTTAAAGCCGAAGCCCTGGGCTATCATCCGGAAATGATACTGGCGGGTAGACGGATCAACGACGGCATGGGAAAACACGCTGCCGAGCGAACGGTAAAAATGCTCATCAGGGCCGGCAAACAGGTCCGGGGGGCCAGGGTGGCGATTCTCGGAATCACCTTTAAAGAAGATGTGCCCGATTTGCGCAATACCAAAGTGGTGGATATTATCAGCGAGCTTCAAGATTACGGTGTGGAGGTTCTGGTCAGCGACCCGCTGGCGGATCCGGATGAAGCCCGGAAGTACTACGGGGTGAAATTGCTGCCACTGGAAAAGATCAAGAACGTTGATGCCGTAATTCTGGCCGTCATGCACCGGGTTTACCAAAAAGAAGGACTTCAAGGAATCGCCGGACGGTGTGCCGACAGCAATGCCCTGGTCATCGATGTAAAGGGATGTTTCAGCCCCGCGGAGGCCCAAGAGGCCGGCGTGACTTACTGGCGTTTATGAACCGGGCACATAACCCGGGCAAGCCGGAAAATGCCTGAGAAAAGAAATGCCTAAAATGCACTAAAGTGCCTAAAATGCCTAAAATTATGGTGTCGCTTCGCTCCGTCTTTTGTAAAAGTCGTTGACGCTGGCAGGATGGGAGGCCAGAAATCAGAACAATGAAATGACAACTTAGCGTGAGTTTCTATTTTCAAAAATAGGTAGAATACATTTACTTTAGGCACTTTAGGCATTTTTTCGAACATCTATACCGCGCTGGCACCGCCATCGACCATCAGGGTTTGGCCGGTGATAAAATCGGATGCCTCTGAGCATAGAAATAATACGGTCCAGGCCACATCTGCGGGTTCGGCAATTCTTCCCAATGGAATCGATTTAATAATCTGTTCATAAATTTCGCTGTTTGACCAGAACGGTTCACTGAATTTGGTTCTGACCATACCGGGAGCGACGGCATTGACCTGGACGTTAAAGGCGGCCAACTCCTGGGCCATAACCTTGGTCATCATTTCAATGCCGGCTTTGGCCACCCCGTATATACCCATAAAAGGTGCCGAACGTCGGCCGGCGATGGAGGAAATGCTCACAATTTTTCCTTTTTTCTGCTCCCGCATAATTTGACCTGCCTGGCGCGAGCACAGAAACGTGCCGTTTAAATTGCTGTCGATGATTTTGTTCCACAGCCCGGGATCGGCATCCACCAGGCCGGTAACAATGTTCATGCCGACATTGTTAATCAACCCGTCAACGCGGCCGAAGACTTCCAATGTGCGGTTGAACAAACCGTCCACATCCTCTGACCGGGCAACATGGGCCGGCACCGCCAGCAGGTTTTCGCCGGCATTCAGTTCGGCTGTTGCGGCATCCAGACCTTCCTGTTTGCGACCGCAGATGGCGACTTTCGCTTTTTGATCCAACAGCATTTTTGTGATCTCAAGTCCAATACCCCGGCTGCCGCCGGTCACCACGAATACCTTATCCTTCAGGTTAAAAGACAAATTCCCCATGACACCCTCCTTTTCTTAATAATCAGAATATCTTTTAAAACCAAATGGTGCTGGTTTTGGAACTACCGGTTTTGTATTCCCCTGTAG
>JAFDDW010000225.1 GCA_019310665.1 Deltaproteobacteria bacterium | reverse complement strand
AATACCTGTTATAGGAATTGCCAATGGAACGATGCCCTATGGAATAGTTGCGGAGTACTCACTGCTCCAGGGAGCTGCCGGTGCCATATCCGCTGAATATCTTGCTACAAAACTGAAAAAAGGTGATGAAGTCGTGACATTTTGGAATCCAGGTATGTTAATTAGTAAGGTCACACATTCAACAGCCAAGGGTTTGTTGGAAGGACATGGTATGAAGATCAGGCAGGAGATCGGCTTTACCGGAAGTGGCGACATGAGAGAATACGCGTATAATGCCGTCAATAACGCTCTAGTTGCCGATGTGGACAAGAAAATCAGGGGTTTTTGGATGTATGACGGCGGGCCGGAAGCAGCAAGAGCATGTATGGACAACAAACGAGAGGATATTATAGTCGTAACAAGACACGATACCGCCATTATTGTGGAAGCCATGCGCAAGTATCCCACGCTGCAGGCTACGTCAGCCTACAGTTTTGCCGATCCATTGTTGCATGCCGGTGTCTATTCTTTGTTAGATAAAATATTTACGGGTGAAGAAGTTGCTATGAAGCAATACCACGGTTATCTTCCAGGCCTCCTCACCAGGGATACTTTACCTCCAAAAGGATATGTTTTTGATCCGAACGCTCCCGACTACAAGGGCCGCAAAGTGGAGTAGCGTTTAAATAATTGTGTGGTTTGTTGACATCTTTCAAACCTAGACGGTAAGATTATTCGGACCAAAAATATCAGAATCCGAGCCCCCTTTTTCTCTGCAATGGAGCAAGGGGGGCACCTTTCCTTCATTGAATATCTCGAAAATCAATAATGGTGTATAAGCATTGAGGCGACCATGAAAATGATGGGTGTACCCAAACAGCCAATTCTCGAGGCCCGGCAAATCGTTAAGAAATTCCCGGGCCAAACCGCCCTGGACAAAGTTGATTTTGATCTACGGGCCGGCGAAGTGCATGCCTTGATTGGTGAGAATGGCGCCGGCAAGTCTACCTTGATAAAAATCATAGCCGGCGTATACCGGGCAGATGCGGGAGAAATCTTCATTGAAGGTCAAAAACAGGTCATACAGAACACCACAGACAGCCGAAACTTAGGGCTGGGTTTTGTTTATCAGGATTTAACCCTGGTGCCCCACCTGTCTGTTGCCGAGAATATATTTTTGGGTACCTACCCTACCAACCGCCTGGGGTTTGTCAAACATGCCGTATTGCCCGACATGGTTCGACAAATCCCGGACGCTTTGGAGATGGATGTTGACTTGAAAAAGCCGGTCGAAGAATTGAGTCTCATTCAAAAATGGAAGGTGGCCATCAACCGGGCCCTGGCGTTGAAATCCCGGATCATTTTCATGGACGAGCCCACCGCGGCCATGACACAGGAAGAAGTTGATCAGCTGTTTGAATTGATCAGACATTTAGCAGGCAACGGTAAGGCCATTGTGTATGTATCCCACAGATTGGAAGAAATATTCAGTATCGCTGACAGGGTGACCGTGCTCAAAGACGCAAAAAAGGTGGAAACCGCTGATTTGAAAGAGGTGAATGCTGAAAACATCTATCAATTGATGCTGGGCCGGGATTTTAAAGATGTCTTTCCTAAAAAACATACGTTCCAGGAAGATAAGCTGCTTGATATAAAGAATCTGAGCCGTGGCAGTTCCGTCCGAGACGTAAGCTTTACGTTGTCAAAGGGTGAAGTGGTTTGTATTGCGGGTAGGGCCGGATCAGGACGGACAGATTTGGCCCGATTGATATTCGGGGCTGATAAGAAAGACAGGGGCGACATTTATGTCGAAGGCAAAAAGGTGGAGATCAATTGCCCGACTGACGCTATTGCAAAAAACATCGCCCTGGTACCCCAGGAAAGACACATTGAAGGGCTCATCCTTCCCATGGATGTAAAACAGAATATAACCATAGCCAGTCTCACCAAGCTGTTCAGGTGGAACAGGATACCTTTCTTAAGCAAAAAAAAGGAACAAGCGCTTGTTCATCCGCTTGTCGAAAAGACCGCGGTCAAAGCCTCAAGTCTGGCGCAGGAAGTCCAATACCTAAGCGGTGGTAACCAGCAGAAGGTTGTTTTGGCCAAATGGTTGTGCTCCGAGGCAAAAATAATGATCTTCAACGAGCCAACGCGGGGAATCGACATCGGAGCAAAGTTTGCCATCTATCAGTTGATTCATGATCTGGCTCGGATAGGTGTGGGCGTTATCGTCATATCGTCTGAAATTACAGAGATCGTCGGTTTGGCGCATCGTGTGCTCATCATGGAAAGCGGCACGATCAAGGCCGAACTACAGGGTGATGAAGCGTCTCTCGATTCAGTCGTGCAACAGCTCTTTGCCTGAAATGAAGCTCTCGGTTTCACGTTAAATCGGATATCAGCGACCACCAGCAGAGCTGGGGGTATAAGGATGGCCCTTGGAAGGGGCCGAGGTCAATTGAAAGGAAGCAGATGAAAGACAAAATGGTATCTCTTGATAAGCGGGAATTGATAACCTTATTCGGAAAATATGGAACCTTGTTTATTCTGATAGCTATGATTATCGCGTTTAGTGTCTTGCTGCCGCCGTTTCGTTCTATCAACAATATCCTTAATATTCTTGGCCAGACAACCATGCTTTCAGTTTTTGCCGCTGGAATGACCTGTGTTTTAAAAATGGGAGACTTTGACCTTTCCATTGGAGGAACACCAGCCATTTCAAGCATTGTTGTCGCATCACTTTTATTGGCCGGCTACAGCGCCCCTATTGCCATAGCTGGAGCCCTGCTGACAGGTATAGTCATCGGATTTATAAATGGATTTCTTATAGCCTATGTAGGACTTTCGGCCTTTGTATGTACATTGGCGACAATGAGTATCACTCTTGGCGTTGCAATGGGAATTACCAAAGGTAGTGCTATATGGGATTTGCCTGAATCGTTCAGCCTGCTTGGACAAGGCGATATTGCGGGTATTCCCATCCGCTTTATGGTAGCCATGTGTCTGCTTTTTTTACTGTGGATGTTTCATGTATACACACCCACCGGCAGGCGCATGGAAGCCATCGGCGGAAACCCGGATGCTGCCAGAATGTCCGGCATAAAAGTGGAAAGAAACCGCCTCCTGGGATTTGTCTTGTGCGGTTTTTGTGCATCTTTGGCCGGGGTAATATTAACTTCTCAATTAATGTCTGCCAATGCAACCCAGGGAAGCTACTACCTGTTGGATGCGTTTGGAGCCTGTTTTATTGGTGCCGCAACAATTCATATCGGAAGATTCCATATATGGGGTACGTTCGTGGGCGTCCTTATTGTGGTCATAGCCGTAAATGGGTTGATCATCATGATGATGCCCAGCTATCTGACACAACTCATACAGGGTCTGATTCTCTTGGTGGCCATACTACTTTCGGGATTAACGGGAAGATTTCTCCAAAAGTGAAAAAAGTGATTTTTTAGTTTTGATCACTACTTAATATTTCTGGATTTTAGGTCGGGTTGAAAGGATACTATGAAGTTTCAGCGAAAGACATTGGTTGAAAATCTCACATTCGGCGAATGCCCACGATGGCATGACGGCAGTCTCTGGTTTTCCGACATGCATGCTCATTGTGTTATGGTCGCACGGCTTGACGGCACCTGCAAAAAGGTTGTCGACGTGCCCGGCCGCCCCTCCGGCCTCGGCTGGCTCCCAGATGGCAGGTTGTTAATCGTATCCATGGTCGATCGGCTGCTTCTCAGACTGGAGGGAGATGAACTCGTGGAGCACGCTGACCTAAACGACATCGCCACCTGGCACTGCAATGACATGGTGGTGGATGGAAGGGGAAACGCCTATGTCGGTAATTTCGGCTTCGATCTGGAAGTCGAGGAGCCTGAGCCTGCCGAAGCAACGATGGCGCTTGTTACAATGGACAGAACGGTCAAGCCTGCCGCCGATGGGTTGTTGTTCCCGAATGGAACGGTCATCACCCCGGATCGTCAAACGCTGATTGTGGCTGAAACTTACGGTGCAAGGCTCACCGCTTTCGATATCAGACCCGATGGCTCCCTGACAAACAGACGCCTGTTTGCCGACCTGTCGCCGAACACTCCGGACGGTATCTGCCTGGATGAAGAGGGTGCAATATGGGTCGCCGATCCTGTCAATGGTGAATGTTTTCGAGTTCTGGAGGGCGGCAACGTCACCCATCGCATATTCACAGGCCGCGGGTGCTTTGCATGTATGTTAGGTGGACCGGACCGGAAAATCCTCTTTTTGATGACTGCGGATGATTTTCTCCCCGAAAAGGTCCGCCAGGCTCGCAATGGGAAGATCGAGATTGTTGAAGTAGAGGTGCCCGGCGCAGGACTTCCTTAACAGTAAATCAGGTCAAAAATCCCTGCGGGGATTTTGATCTGGACGGCACCATACCACCGGAGCGCCTGTGGTTTGAGTCCTAATCCAAAACAATTATAATTAGACTTCTCTGGGAGGTTGAATTTTATGTTCAACCTCCCATTTTATTTAAGATTACATATGCAAATTGTTAGGTGACAATCGATTGAAGATTTAAAGATTTCATCAAATCTGGGGATTTCATAGAAATTGGAGATTGTATGATTAAATCTACAATTCTCAAATTATTTTAGTAGCCGCTATATATTGTGTATGTGAGGTGCTTAGGCAAAGTTTACATTCCGTGCCTTAGTCGAATCCTCATAATAATATGATTTCATTGTATATTCGTTCAGCTAATCAAACAAAAAGCCGCACACAAGATATGCTATGCAGCTTTTTAGCAATCTGAATAGAATCTTCGAATCTATTCTGAGATACTCGAATGAAAGCAGCAAAATAGGTTTGCTTGTTCTTCACAGCAGATACCAGCAACCAAGGGCAAAGACGGAGTCAGACATATCACCGGCTTTTTCTGTTTGCTGATAACC
>JAFDDW010000224.1 GCA_019310665.1 Deltaproteobacteria bacterium | reverse complement strand
TATATGCCCCACCCAAAACTCGAGCGTTTATGGTATGTGCTGCATACCAAAAGCCGCCATGAAAACGTGGTTAATGAGGGTTTGCTTCGCAAATCGATGGAGGTCTATCTGCCCAGGATAACCGTGCCCAGCAAAAGACGCGACCGCAAGGCAACCATCCGGGTGCCGCTGTTTCCCGGTTACGTATTTGTCAAAACGGACCTTCACCCCAACACCCATCTGGAAATTGTTAAAGTAGTCGGCGCCGTGCGCTTAATCGGCAATAAACAGGGTCCGTTGCCGGTAGCTGATGAAACCGTGGATTCCTTAAAAATCATGGTGACAAGTGATCATCCCCTAACCACTGGTCATAATTTGAAAAAAGGGGATAAAGTCATGGTGATCCACGGACCGCTTGCAGGCCTTATCGGAACCTTTGTGAGGTACGGTGGCAAGGGTCGCCTTCTAGTGAGCGTTGAAGCGCTGGGCCAATATGCCGGAGTGGAAGTCAGTGAGGATGATATTGAAATTATGCCGAAAATATTATCATAACTACTTGACATTTTATTAAGTTTCGGGCTAGTATAATTTTAATAGGGTTGCGGAGGCCTATGAAAAATATCCAATTTTTTAGGTCTCCACTGGTTACTGGACGGCACAGAAGGAGGTTGTATGAATAAACTGGAGCTCATCGCCGCTTTAAAAACTGAAGCCAATATATCGAAAGCGGAAGCGGCCAAAGTGGTTCAGATGTTTTTTGACAACATGGCAGGTGCCATGGCCCGGGGAGAGCGGGTTGAAATTCGCGGCCTGTGCAGTTTCTTCGTAAAAGAATACAAACGCTACACGGGCAGGAATCCGAAAACTGGCGAAAAAGTCACCATTAATCCCAAAAAACTTCCATTTTTCAAATCCGGAAAAGAATTGAAAGATCGGGTTGATTATTGATTTGTGCCTGGTTTTGCGTCAATAATAGATCAAGATCGCTCCGTACGTATTCTAACCACCCTCCTTTACAATGGGACCATTCCTCACGCCCTTCTGTTTACAGGAATAGAAGGAGTGGGAAAAGAAAGCGCGGCTGCAGAATTTGCAATGGCGTGTAACTGCGCCATGGGCGGTTCCGGTGCCTCACCTGAACGGGGACACAGCCGGACTGCGCAACCCCATGATGACACATCCCGACCGAAAACGCGCATCCCTTGCGGAAATTGCAAATCATGCCGCAAAATCGAAACGGGTAACCATCCGGACATCATCCGGGTAAAACCGTTCGGTCTGTTCATCAAAATCGGTCAAATTCGCGCCCTCTGTCAAACCCTTGCATTGAAACCTTATGAGGCCAGAATGCGGGTGGTGATTATCTCCGATGCCCATACAATGAACCCTGCTGCCGGCAATGCCTTCCTCAAAATGCTGGAGGAACCACCGGTCAGAACCATTCTGATACTTGTGGCCCCCCATACATCAGATCTCCTGCCAACCATTGTTTCACGCTGCCAGCACCTTCGGTTCAAGCCGATCTCAAAAAAATTTCTGGCAGCTGCGCTGGTTCACGATCACGGGCTGGATGCCGGGGAGGCAGAGATTATCACAGCCATGGCCGGCGGCAGTATGTCCCGGGCGCTGCGGATGCACCGGACGCAGTGGATAAACCGACGAAATTGGCTTATTAGCGAAATGGAATCTTTATCAACCGGATCCGTCAATCGTCTTCTGGCGTTTGGTGAGCAATTAGCGAAAAACAAAGATACTATCCAGGAATCACTGGAAGTGATGAATTCCTGGTTGCGAGATCTTATCGTCGGCAAACTCAACCCTGAAAAAGTTATCAACAGGGATTTGATCCAAAAGATTCAGCGAGCCATACAAAAAGTAAGCACCGCATCGCTGCTTGAAAAAATTGAAACGATTCAAACAACCCAGAATGCAATCCAGGCCGGGACGAACTTGAGATTGGCCCTGGAGGCCATGGTGTTGAAACTGGCCAGAGTATAGTATTTTAGAAATTATTTTAGTGCATTTTAGGCATTTATATCTATAACCTTTAAAATTGTCTCTAAAGACGACTTTATCCAGACACAGTTCTGGAAGAGGCCCAAATATATTATGAATAAAAAAGTTGGTATTAAATTTAAGTCCACCGGCAAGGTGTACGATTTTAGCTGCGGTGTCTTCGTCCTGGCCCCGGACGACCATGTCATTGTAGAAACCGAGCAGGGGCTTGGCATGGGTACGGTTACTGTTGGACCGCAGGAATATGAAGAAAAATTGTCCGGCAAGCCTTTAAAAAAAGTTTATCGGCTGGCCAACGAAAAAGATTTTCGTCAGCAAGAAAAAAATCTTGCTGCTCAAAAAGAAGCCCACAGTTACTGCTTAAAATGTATTAAAGAACTGGATCTTAAAATGAACCTTTTTTCCGTCGAGAAGTCGTTTGACGGAAATAAGTATACCTTTTTTTTCACATCCGAGGGGCGCGTTGATTTTCGGCAACTTGTAAAAATGCTGGTCAAGCATCTGGGAGTCAGAATTGAAATGCGCCAGGTAGGTATCCGCAACCAGGCCAAAATGTGTGGCGGCGTTGGTCGGTGCGGTCGCGAGTTGTGTTGCTCTGCCTTTCTGGAAAAATTTGAACCGGTATCCATTCGCATGGCCAAGGAACAGAGCCTGTCATTAAATCCTACAAAGATATCAGGCCAGTGCGGACGACTGATGTGTTGTTTGACATATGAATTTGACACCTATAGAAGACTGAAAAAAGAAATGCCCAAAATTGGAAAATCTGTGATGACCCCCGACGGAAAAGGAAAAGTAATCCGCCACAGTGCAATTAGCAACCGGATAACCGTTCGCCTGGAAGACGGTGGGGAAATCGAAATCGCTGTCGATCAAATCGTAAAGGAATAAAATAATGTCTGTGCCGTTTTATATCACCACACCTATATATTATGTAAATGCACGTCCTCATCTGGGACATGCCTATACCACCCTCGTGGCCGATGTTGCCACCCGCTATCACACCATGGCGGGAGGAGATGTTTATTTTTTGACCGGCACAGACGAGCATGGCGACAAAGTCGTACGGGCCGCCAAAAAAGAAAATCTGAGTCCCAGGGTCTACGTTGACACCATCAGCCAGCTTTTCAGAGACCTTTGGCCGGAATTAAATATCAGCAACAGTAACTTTATCCGCACCACCGATCCGGCCCACATGGCGGTAGTGGAGTTGGTGCTGCAGAAAATTTATGATGCCGGCGACATCTATTTTGCCGAATACGAAGGGTTGTATTGTTTCGGATGTGAGCGTTTTTACACCGAAAGAGAACTGGTGGACGGAAAATGTCCCGATCATGAGGTTGAGCCGGAGACCATCAAGGAATCCAATTACTTTTTTAAAATGAGCAGCTACCAGGATTGGCTGATAGACCACATCCGCAAAAATCCGGAATTCATTCGGCCTCAACGCTATCGGAATGAAGCCCTGGCCTTTTTGAAAGAGCCGCTGGAGGACTTATGTATCTCCAGGCCTAAATCCAGACTAAAATGGGGCATTACCCTGCCCTTTGATAACAACTATGTCACCTACGTATGGTTCGACGCCCTTTTAAACTATGTCTCAGCCCTTGGATATCCGGACGGCGACCTGTTTAAATCTTTCTGGCCGGTCGTCCAGCATGTCGTGGCCAAAGACATCCTAAAACCCCATGGCATTTATTGGCCGATCATGCTTAAAGCCGCCGGCATTCCAATCTACAAGCATTTGAATGTTCATGGATACTGGAATATCGAACAAGGCAAGATGTCCAAGAGTCTCGGCAATGTGGTTGAACCCCTGCAGCTTAAAAATGTATACGGGCTGGATGCCTTCCGTTTTTTCCTGATTCGCGAGATGACCTTCGGCCTGGATTCCAGTTTCAGTGAGGATTCACTGGTTCAACGCATCAATTCGGATCTGGCCAATGATCTGGGGAACCTGTTTTCCAGGGTGCTCTCAATGGTCCATAAATATCTCCAGGGGGTTGTTCCCAAAGTTGATCCGCCGGTCGAACAGGAATGCGAATTCGGGCTGGAAGCAGACGCCCGCAACGCGGTCGATGAATTTGAAAGCCATATGGAATCATTTCAGTTTCACAACGCCCTGCAGGCCGTTTGGAAATTCATCAGCCAAATGAATAAGTATGTGGACGTTACCGCTCCCTGGGAACTGGCCAAGAGAAAGTCGAGCCGCAAACAACTGGACGCGGTTCTCAGCAATATGCTGGAGGGTTTGCGCGTAATTTCAGGGCTGATTTACCCCGTCATGCCCGATACAGCGGCCACCATGCAAAAACATCTCGGTTTGGATCCCCAAGCGCCTTTTTATCTGCTCGATCAACTCAGGACCTGGAAAGCGATTAAACCCGGCACCCAGTTGCCGAAGTCGGTGGTTCTTTTCCCGCGCATAGATCCGGATAAATTAACAGCCGAACGGGCAGCCGAACAGGAAAAATCGAATATGAATTTGGATATTAAAGAAGAAATTACGCTGGAGGAATTCAGCAAAGTTGATCTCAGGGTGGCAACGGTGTTACAGGCGGAACGGATTCCCAGAGCAAAGAAAGTATTAAAGATTGAAGTTGATTTAGGCCATAAAAGGACCGTCGTTGCCGGCATTGCCGAAAACTATACTCCCGAAGAACTCATCGGCAAGCAGGTTATTATCGTCGTCAACCTCAAACCGGTCAAGCTCATGGGAATTGTTTCCAATGGCATGCTGATTGCCGCCGTCGATGATTCGGGGCCAACACTGGCAGCTCTGGACAAACCCGTGGAACCGGGAACACCACTCAAGTAGGGTTCAGAGGTTATAGGTTCTGTGTTCAAGGTTTCTGGTCGCAAATAGCTGGCTATAGACAAATGGCATAGTGCAAAGCGCATAGCCTTGAAGAAT
>JAFDDW010000223.1 GCA_019310665.1 Deltaproteobacteria bacterium | reverse complement strand
TCTTACCAGAACAGTACAATGTTAAAGGAATAGATAATCCCAGCTACTTTGAAAGGCTGGAGAAAAATATTATCGACTCTGAGGGAACTGTTATTCTGACGCATGGTCAGCTTTTGATAGGTTTAAAAGGGGTCAGGGAATTAGCTGAAAATCTTAAAAAGCCGTGTCTGCATGTGGAACTAATGGAATGTACAACTAATCATGCAATTTCATCAATCCGTAAATGGATGCTTA
The DNA here is from genome assembly GCA_019310665.1 of Deltaproteobacteria bacterium. GTDB lineage: Bacteria > Desulfobacterota > Desulfobacteria > Desulfobacterales > JAFDCJ01 > JAFDCJ01. Next base: position 4,682 of record JAFDDW010000223.1, on the reverse strand, counting down.
ATCATGAGATAGAGGTAGTTTATTTTACCGGCCAAAAGCCGGTTGGTGGAGCCTCTAAGATTTATCGGGATGTCATTCGAATAATCGAAGGCATTTTCAGAACACATAGGGAACAAGAGGAACTGCCGGGATTTAAGGATGAGGAGAAAGACTAATGACCAAAATCGATTGCAAAGAAATAGCATATAACGGGAGGCCAATTGAATCCTTAACAAGGGATGAAATGATAAGTGCCTTGGAGGAGTTGGCTGGAGCCATTCATGACTGTGCCGAAAAGGGCAAAAAATGTGAGGCACTTCTCCAGATCAATAAAAGTATTGAGTGTAAGGACGAATAATATTGATGAGTTAACGTATTCTGTAGATGAATCAAGGCACACTTCATGATAACCCAAATCATATCCGGGGGCCAGACAGGTGCCGATCGGGCTGCTCTTGATGTTGCCTTGAAATTCGGCATACCCCATGGTGGCTGGATACCCAAGGGGCGCAAAACCGAGAAAGGCCCCCTGCCTGAAATGTACAGACTCAAAGAAATGCCGACTGAAAGTTATGAAGCCCGTACCGAAAAGAATGTACAGGACTCTGATGGCACTTTAATTATTGCCCGTGGAAAGTTAACAGGAGGCACAGACTACACCCGTCATATGACCCTGAAGCACAAAAAACAACTGCTCGGCATTGACCTCGATCTTACCGGTCACTACGATGCTGCATCGCTGGCAGCTTCATGGATTAGATTACAGCATGTGAAGGTTCTCAATGTTGCTGGGCCGAGGGCATCTGAAGACACCCAGATCTATTCAGATGCCGTGATAATCCTTGAACAGGTTGTTCAAATTCTTACCGATGAGGACAGGAAATCGAAGATCGCACTTAAACATCTTGACAAGGGTAGGCCTTCAACACCCCCCAAAACAGTTCAAGAGGCAGTCGACAGGCTTATCGATGAATTACCCCTAAAAGACAAAGCGACCATCGCCAGCATCGCTGAGGATGATTTGGTAACACTTCAGACTAATCTGGGAGCATACATCGGAAGTCAATTTGGTATTTGGTCGGGCAATCAAAAATTGTTGGATTCATGTGAAATAATTTCAGGTGATGCACACCTGCACCCGAATCTTGCTCTGTCCGTTATAATTAAGGAACTGTGGAAATGTTTACGGGTAACTCATAAGTTGAGGATTGTGAAGTAATCAAAATCTAGTAAACTGGGGCCGCCCAAGGTAGAACACCGCCAACTAAGACGTGAGCCTAAAAACAAGGCCGATTTTCGGCCTTAGAATGCCCTTTTTACCCCAGGACCTGTCGACCCCAGGACACGACTATGGAGACTGCAGCCAACTGAGGAAACCCTGGATCGATTAGAGCTGCAAAGATAATCCCGTCGGTTAAAAATCCCATAATTTCTAATAAATGGCGAATTTTGGAAACAAAAGCCGTGTTTGATTTTTTGGGGCACGGGATGGAGGACATGATCCATGAAGGAGATTAAAGAGCCGTCGAGGACTGTGCCCGTCATGGCTGAAACGGATGTTCTGGTGGTGGGCAGCGGCCCGGGAGGCCTTGCTGCCGCCCTTGCCGCCGCGAGGGAGGGCGTCGATACGATACTGGTGGAACGCTATGGCTGTTTCGGCGGAAATATCACCCAGTCCCAGGTGGAAACTATCTCCTGGTACCGGCACGAAAAAACGGTGGAAGCAGGTGGAATCGGCGTTGAATTCGAAAGACGGGCCAAGGAGATGGGTGGCAGTCGCAAAAACCGCGAATCTCTTGGAGAGTACCTGGATACGGACCTGTTCAAATACGTGGCCGACAACCTGGTGACCGAAGCGGGAATCGTGCCGATTTTGCACTGCTGGGCCGTTGACACGGTGATGGAAGGCGATGCCCTCCGGGGCATCATTACGGAGAGCAAATCCGGGAGACAGGCGATACTTGCAAAGAGGGTGATTGATGCCAGCGGGGATGCCGATATCGCTCACCATGTTGGGGCGCCATACCGAAAAGCCTCAGGAGATGAGTTGATGTCCGCAACTGTAAGCTTCGGCTGCAGCGGCGTGGACGTGAAGAGATTTCTCGAGTATGTTGAGCTTAATCCGGCTCGCCTTGCTGATTGGGCCGTAACGACTTCCGGAAAGGAAGATGACCTTTTCACGCCCTACCTCGAGGAGCCGTTTAAGAAAGCACAAAAAGATGGATTGATTCCGAAAAATATGTGGGTAGAAGCTATCTGGCACAGTTTAACGGAGGCAGGCGAAGCCACCCATATAAACGCGGTTCGTGTTCGCGGATTAGATCCAACGAACGTCTGGGATCTGACTATAGGGGAGATGGAGGGCCGCAAGCAGGCTATGCTGGTTTTGGAGGCCTTGAAGAGGTACACACCGGGTTTCGAAAATGCCACACTGCGGACATTTGGCTCATCATTGGGCACGAGGATTTCCAGAAAGATAATTGGCGAGTATAATATCACAGAACAGGATGTGAAAAACGAGGCGCGTTTTGAAGATTCTATCGGTATTTTTCCGGAATTTTTGGACGCTTACGGCGTAGTGATTATACCTACCACCGGAAGGTATTTTCAGGTTCCTTACGGTATCACGGTTCCGAGGAAGGTGGAAAATCTGCTTGTTGCCGGGCGTTGTGTTGCCGGAGATCGGATGTCCCACGCTGCGACTCGCCAGATGATGTGCTGTGCAGTGACGGGACAGGGGGCGGGGGTAGCGGCGGCCGTTTCCGTCAAGGACAATGTAACCTGCAGAAGGGTAGACATCAGGACTGTGCAGAAGGCGCTTGTAAAGCAAGGCGTGAGGATCGCTTGATGGAGGATAGGGGGTCGGGACTTGAAAAGTGAATTAGAGTGGGGTCAGGTGATTTCTGGATTCCGCTGATAAGCTCTTGTGGATATATGACCCAGCGACTAAAAAAGGCACTTAAAATAAATCTAAGTGCCTTAAAAACTGGTGCCGAAGGCCGGACTTGTAAAATGAATAATGATATCAGTAACTTACTAAAATCAATGATAGTTTAAGTGACATTAAGCTAGTTTTTGTACTGTCCTGGCTGCATATTCGCATATCAATCGCATATTTTTCATGCTTAAAACATTGAATTCCGAGACAATCAGCAATGCTAAACGGTGGCGGGAGACGTTTCGATGGCCAAAGAGACCAGGGCAAACCCAAGCATGCCATCTGAACGATAAAGTAGCAATTTTTTTAACCCCATTTCGTCTTTTCGTCAAAAAATCTGGATTTACCTTGACATACGTCCGATATAGAGCTAATTTTATTGCTGCTATGTCGGAAATGCGTCAAATGGATAGCCAATGAAACTGAATGAATTCCTGTCGCAGCACGCCGTGTTCACGATGGACGAACTGGACCGCTTCCTGTCTGCCAGAGGGTCTGGCAAGCCGAACACCCGCAAGTCGCTCCTGACCTACTACCGCAAACAGGGCCGGATAATACCAGTACGTCGCGGGCTATATGCGACAGTTCCATTGGGCGGCGATCCGGCATCAAGCCCGGTTGATCCTTATCTCGTGGCGGCCAAGATGACCGCGGACGCGGTTCTCGCATACCACACGGCCCTGGAATTTCACGGAAAAGCCTACTCGGTCTACACGAGGCTTCACTATGTATCCACGAGCAAATCCCTTCCGCTGAAGTTTCAGGTCCATGAATTTGTGCGCGCTCCCGTACCTCGTCCCCTCAGGGCGAAGGGCAAGGAGATGTTCGGCGTCACAAGCCGCAAACGGTTCGGCGTGGAACTCCGGGTAACCAATCTTGAAAGGACCTTCGTCGACGTGCTGGACCGGCCGGACCTGACCGGAAGTTGGGAAGAGATATGGCGGTCCCTGGAATCGGTGGAGTTCTTCGACCTCGATCAGATCATCAAGTACGTTTTCCTATTGGAGAATGCGACCACCGCCGCAAAGGTTGGTTTCTTTCTGGAACAGCACAAGGAAACCTTGATGGTTGAAGATACCCACTTGAATCCATTGCGAAATATGCGCCCCCGGCAGCCTCACTATTTTATCCGCGCCAAGCGCAAGGGCTGTCAGTGGGTTAAGGACTGGAACCTGCTGATCCCGGTCGAAATCCTGAACAAGTCCTGGGGGGAAGTGCTGTGAAGTTCTCGTCGTCGGAAATAATGCCGGTAGCCGAATCCACCGGCTTCAGGGCGGAGATGGTTGAGAAGGTGCTCCACCTGCTGAATCTGCTGGGCGCCCTGAACTCGCACCCATTTCTCAAAGGGAAATGGGTCTTGAAGGGCGGCACCGCCTTGAACATGTTTATGCTCGATCTTCCCAGATTGTCCGTGGATATCGACCTCAATTACATCGGGAAGCCGGATCGTGAGGAAATGCTGATGGACAGACCCAAGCTCGAGCAAGCCGCCCAGGCAGTATTTTCCCGAGAAGGGTTGACCACCAAGAGAGTGCCGGATGAACACGCGGGCGGGAAGTGGCGGTTGAGCTACCAGAGTTTCACTGGACAATCGGGTAACCTCGAGGTTGATCTGAATTTCATGTTCAGACAGCCACTCTGGGATATTCAACTCGCCGATTCTCAACCGTTCGGGGATTTCCAAGCCAAGAGTATTCCGGTCCTCGACCTGCACGAACTGGCAGCCGGCAAACTTGCGGCCTTACTGGCGCGCGGGCAAGCAAGG
>JAFDDW010000222.1 GCA_019310665.1 Deltaproteobacteria bacterium | reverse complement strand
GAAGACCGGTGTATATGACCTCCATACCGGCATCCCTTAAGGCCAAGGCAGTAACTTTGGCCCCACGGTCATGTCCATCCAATCCCGGTTTGCCGACAAGAATCTTTATTTTCTTTTCTGCCATTTGGTTTAATATCTCCGAACGATGGTTTAAGCTTTTTAAAAATTCAAAGGGCTAATCTGTTAGTCCTATACCTCTTTCTTTTATGTTGACCGGGGTTGGCTGAAGTCGGACAGCACCATTGCCCGCCCTCGCAAAATATGTTCTCTGACCAACCGTTCCACCCCCTCGGCATCGCGTTTGCGCATAAACTTCAGCATCTGTATATGGTCTTCATTGCTGGTTCTGGCGTATTTACTATCTTTTAAAATGATTTCTCTAAACCGATAAATCTGGTCTCTGAGCCCATTGATCATGTGGATCAGTCTCGGACTTTGGCTGAGATCATAAAGTAACTGATGAAACTCCGTGTTGATGGCCGGTAGGGTGTCCATCTGCCCTTTGGTCAGGCAAACTTGAAATTCTTCAACTTTTTCTTCAAGCACTTTCAACTCGCGGGGATGGTGTTTGATGGTTGCCAGCCTGACGGCATAGCCTTCCAGGACACTTCGAATGCCAAAAGTCTCTTCGATGTCATCCCGATTTAATCCCAGAACGGTAAAGCCGCCCTTCGGCTGCCGCTCAATGAGCCTTTCACGCTCCAGCTTATGAATGGCTTCTCTGACAGGCGTACGACTGATACCCAACATTTGAGCGATATGGCTTTCAACAAGCCATTCTCCCGAAGCAATGTTACCCCTGATAATCGCCTGCCTCAGGTTGTCGAAAACATGCTGCCCAAGGGACTTCCGTTCTTGAAGTGCCTGCAAGGGTCCGGGATCAAAACCCTTTAATTCAGCTCTCTTTCTCATCTACTTTTCCTTAGAAAGGCAAGTCGAAATTTCATGTAGTAAATTAGGGCATGCTTTTGTACAGATAGAAACTTATTAATCAAACAATCCAAAAATTAAAATCAGATTATTTCCTTTTAATAAATCCGCAATCCGAAATCTAAAATCCGCATTCGAGGTATTCCGCAATCCGCAATTCAAATGATTCCTTTTATCAATGCAAAATCTGAAATCCGAAATCCGAAATCCGCATTCGAAGTATTCCGAATTCCCACTTCCGACTTCCCACTTCCCAATTCCATGCTATCCCGCTTTTTGCTTATTATTTTTAGAGTTTAAATGACAGCATACCTTAAATCCGCAATCCAAAATCCCAAATCCCCAATCGAAACATTCCGCATTCCGAATTCCGCATTCTAGATGACTCCTTTTTCCTTGAGGCGGGAAAGCTCATCTTCGGAATAACCGAACTGTTGGCCGTATATTTGCTGATTGCTCTCTCCAAAACGGGGTGGAAACGAAAGCTGCCGGTTCGAATCTTCCAGAAACGGCGTCATATTCGGTGGCGGAGCCAGTGTAATTCGCATCCCTGACACGGGATCCTGGGCATATAAGAGTCTTTTTTCAACCAGGGGATCAGCGATCACTTCGGTTACGGTTTGAATTTTGCTGACGGGAACGGTTATGGAGATAAATAGATCGATCAATTCTTCCGAAGTATAGTTTTTGGTGATTTCATTGATGGCGGCATTCAGTTTGTTGACATCTCCGATACGACCTGCATTTTTTTCATATTCCGGTTTGTCGAGGGATTTGAACCTTTCCTGGGACACCATGGTTTTCCATTGCCGGTCGTTTCCAACAGCCAGATAAACATATCCGTTGCTGGTTTGATACACCGAGACCGGGCAGAAAAACTCATGGGTGTTGCCGCGGCGGGTAATGGTTTTCCCAAAGCTGTCCGTCAGGGTAATGGGAACGGTCAGCCAGGATACCGCAGATTCGAACATGGCCAGATGAATGCAGGTTCCCTCACCGGTGCGCTCGCGCTTGTAAAGCGCTTTCATTAGCAACCCGTAAGCGTGCTCACTGGTACCCATGTCCGGAAGGGGTATTCCCAAAACCTGGGGATCTCCGTCTCCTTCCCCGGTAAGCTCCATTAACCCCGATCGGGCCTGCAATATGGGGTCATAGGCCCCCTCGTTGCTGTCCGGGCCGAAACCGGTAACGCCCAGCCAGATGATGTCCGGCCGTAGTGATTTAAGGCTTTCATAGTCGATGCCCAGCTTTTTGTAGTTCTTCGGAAGCTGATTGGTGGCAAAAATATCTATATTTAATTCTTTGATCAGGGAGTGAAATATTGTCTGGCCTTCCTCATCGGCAAGGTTCAAGGTCAGGTCTTTCTTTCCGGCATTAATACACAAATAATAAGCGTTCATGCGCTCCTCAGACAGAACCTTGTCCCCGATAAACCGGTTCGGGTCTCCGTAGACAGGATGCTCCAGCCGGATAACATTCATTCCGTCCTGGGCCAGCCTGAAAGTCAGATAGGGTAATACAGTGGCCTGCTCGAGGGATAAAACGGTAAGATCCTTGAATAATTCCATAAAATATCTCCGTTCAGTATTACTATCTTAGGCTCCTCTCACAAACGTGTGCATGATAATTGCCATTTAAATATTTGTGCGCAAAGCCCAGTTTTTAAATTGCCTAAAGTGCATTTTAGGCATTTTAGGCACTTTCCGGCTTAGGTTAAGAAATGCAGGCACGGGTGCTGACCTTGCGGCCATAAATCAAAGAATCGTCAATTTTGTATACGGTATACAATGAACAGATGTCAACAATTGTTTTTTCCATCCCCGGAAAATTCTATCTATTTGACTTACTTGATCATAATCTTATATTATTTCTCAAGATTTAGTGCTATCGTAGTCCTACCTGCAGGATCTGTTTTATGCCGGGTTTTTTATTCCTTCATATTCAACAGATATTAACATTTAATTCGGTTACTTATGGCATAATGCGAAATGAGTTCTCTGATTGCCTGTCATGATTGTGATTTGATCCAGCGATTGCCGCATATTTCTGAAGCCGGTACGATTCAGTGTATTCGCTGCGGGGCCGTGCTGCATCAAAAGATACGCAACAGTATTGAACGTACCTTGTCCCTGACGTTGGCCGGACTCGTTTTGTTTGGACTGGCAAATACTTTCCCATTTCTGGCCTTCAAAATAGGGGCCCAGGTACGCCAAACCACCCTGCTGACCGGAATCCAGGAACTATATGCCCAGGGAATGCCGGAGCTGTCTGTTATTGTATTGCTCACCACCGTGTTGGTACCGTTCGCCCAAATGATATGCATGTTGTACATTCTGCTGCCGTTGAAGTTCAGGCGAATCCCCATTAAATTACCTCAGGTTTTTCGATTTATTCGCCATCTTCAACCCTGGAACATGATGGAAGTCTTCATGCTGGGAATCCTGGTATCCGTTGTCAAACTTGCAAAAATGGCCCAGATCATACCCGGTGTGGCCCTGTTTTCATTTTTGGCGCTCATTTTTGTTATGGCAGCCATGACCGCCTCCCTGGATTCGCACCTGATATGGGAGAAATGGGACGAAAAGCGATGAATCAAGGTCTAAAAACAGCCCGGAGTGAAGGGCTTATCAGCTGCCACAGCTGTCATCTGCTCTGCCGCAGTCCCGAACCGGCGGCCGTCATGATCTGCCCTCGCTGCGGAACCCGATTGCACCGCCGCAAACCAAACAGCATCAAACGGACGTGGGCCCTTGTGGTTGCGGCTTTCATATTCTACATCCCGGCCAACGTGCTGCCCATCACCACCGTAGTCTCATTGGGCAAGGCCCAGTCCGACACCATTATGAGCGGTGTCATCTATTTCATAAAGACCGGCATGTGGCCGATTGCCCTGGTCATCTTTGTGGCCAGTGTTTTTGTGCCCCTGTTGAAACTGATCATACTGACCTTCCTGTTGATAACGGTGCAGCGAAAATCCAGCTGGCGCCGGAAAGACCGCACCCGCCTTTACCGGATTACCGAGGTGGTCGGCCGCTGGTCGATGGTGGATATATTTGTGGTCACGATCCTGGTTGCGCTGGTCAATCTGGGGGCTTTGGCATCCATCCATGCCCGGCCCGGTGCTATCTTCTTTTGTGCGGTAGTGGTAATCACCCTGTTCGCGGCCATGTCATTTGATCCGCGGTTGATCTGGGATACAGAGGAGTCGTTAAATGAGTGATCCTAAAAAGGACGTGTCTGAATTCAATGAGGTCCCCGAAGCCCAAGTCCGCAGCCGCAAGCGCCATTTTTCCATTTCAATCGTGTGGATAGTTCCGCTGGTTGCCGTCCTGATCGGCGGCTGGCTGGTTTTTAAGGCCCTTTCTGAGAAGGGGCCAATGATCTCGATCACCTTTAAATCAGCAGAGGGCCTGGAAGCCGGTAAAACCAAAATCAAGTATAAAGACGTCGAACTCGGGCAGGTCGAAACTATCAAACTGAGTGAAGATCTGTCGGAGGTGGTGGTAACGGCCGAGCTTGTCAAACAGGCCGACAGCTTTCTCTCAGTCAATACACGCTTCTGGATAGTTCGGGCCCGGGTCGGCGTCAGCGGCATTTCCGGTCTGGGGACCCTTTTCTCCGGCGCCTATATTACCCTCGACCCCGGAAAACCCGGTAATAAAACCCATCATTTCAAAGGTCTCGAACAACCGCCCCTGGTGACCGCCGACCTGCCGGGGCGTCATTTTTTGCTGAAGGCCGACAGCCGCGGGTCTCTGGATATCGGCACGCCTGTATATTACCGCAAGATCCAGGTGGGACAGGTGGTGGCCTATCACCTGGTCGAGGACGGCCGCACCGTTCTTTTCAAAGTATTCATTAACGCACATGTATATCAAAATACCCGGTTCTGGAATGCCAGCGGGATTGACTTCAAATTGGACGCCCAGGGCGTGCGTGTTGATACCGAATCGCTGACCAGCATCCTGATCGGTGGCATCGGATTTGGAAATCCCCAGGTAGAAGCGCCCGGTCCCCCCGCCCAAGCCGAGGCGCTTTTCAGATTGTTCAAAAATATGGATGAGGCCAAAGAAAGAACCTATTTGGTTAAAACTAAATCGATTCTCTATTTTGATGAGTCGGTGAGAGGATTAACCATCGGTGCCCCGATTGAGTTTTGGGGAATTCAAATGGGACAGGTGATTGACGTCAAGCTCGTTTTTGATAGACAAAAAAAAGACTTCCGCATCCGGGTACTGGTCGAAACCGAGACGGAACGGTTTTATGAAGCCGGGTTCATCGGGGACGACGTTGAACGTAAACAGTTGTTTGAAAGCCTCTTGAAAAAAGGCTTTCGGGCGCAGCTAAAAACCGGCAACCTTCTGACCGGCAGCCAAATCATCATAATGGATTTTTTTCCGGATGCACCGCCGGCTGAGCTGACATACGAGGGGAATTATCCCGTATTTCCGACAGTGCCGACACCGATGGAGGAAATCAGCACCAAATTCATGCACATTCTTGAAAAAATAGACAACCTGCCGCTCGAACAGATTGGAAACGACCTGCGCGACACCATTCACGGCGCCAAGCAAATTGCC
>JAFDDW010000221.1 GCA_019310665.1 Deltaproteobacteria bacterium | reverse complement strand
AAAAAGAAACTTGACGACGAGGTCTTAGAGCAATTGGAAGAGCTTTTGATAACATCAGACATCGGGGTCCAGACGACGATGGCGCTCATTGAACGGCTTTCAAAGGCTAAAGTTGCCGAGGTCGGTGAGGTAAAACAGATTTTAAAAGATGAGATTCTCTCAATTCTTGACTCTCAACCGCCGGCACCGGAAGAAACCGAAGACAAACCCCATGTTGTCTTAGTGATAGGTGTCAACGGTGTCGGTAAAACAACCACCATTGGAAAACTGGCCGCATCAGCCAAAGCTTCCGGGAAAAAGGTCCTGATTGGGGCCGCCGACACTTTTCGGGCGGCGGCCATCGAACAGCTGGCAATATGGGCCGAAAGGGCGGATGCGGAATTTGTCAAACACAGGGCAAATGCAGATCCGGCGGCCGTAGCCTTTGATGCGGTCGCAGCGGCCTCGGCCCGCGGATGCGACCTGGTCCTTATTGATACGGCCGGCAGACTCCACACCCAAGTCAATCTAATGGAAGAACTAAAAAAGATCAAGCGCACGGTGTCCAAGCAACTTGAAGGGGCACCCCATGAGATTTTACTGGTCCTGGATGCAACCACCGGGCAAAACGCTCTGTCCCAGGCCAGGCTTTTTAACGATGCCTTGGATGTTACCGGACTGGCGCTGACCAAACTCGATGGAACCGCCAAAGGCGGGATTGTTATCAGCATTTGCAGCTCGCTGGAAATTCCCTTACAGTATATCGGCGTGGGCGAAAAAATAGATGACCTCAGGCCCTTTGATGCCGAACAATTTATTGATGCGCTGCTTTAGGCATTTCTTTTCTCAGGCACTTTCCGGTTTATCCGGCTTAGGGTCTACCGCTGGATTTCAGCGAAAGATGCTCTGCAAATGCCAGTCATTTGTGGTTTAGCAACAAAAAATGTTGAAAAACTATTGAAAAATAACGATTTCTGTTGACATGAAATTTTAGTTCCTATATGGACACAGGAAAATAGGCTACTTGGCTTGGCTCAGCAAGCTTAACAACCCACAAAAAAGGAGGTATGGACTATGACAAAAGCTGAACTGGTAGAAAAAGCGGCAAAGGATGCCAAGGTTTCCAAGGTTGCGGCGGCAGCGGCACTGAACTCTTTTATCGAGGGCGTCACCAAGGCGCTCAAGAAAAAAGACGGGAAGGTCACCCTCGTCGGTTTTGGCACGTTTTCAAAAGTTCGACGCAAGGCTCGCAAAGGTCGCAATCCGCAGACCGGCGCGCCCATCAAAATCAAAGCCCGCAACGTCGTCAAATTTCGTCCCGGCAAAAAACTCAAAGCCTCCGTCTAAGCATTTAACTGCGGGGCGGTTTATCGACTCTTGAAGCTATCTCATAAGCCGCTCCGAAGTTAAACATACACTCACGACCACTTCGCATAATTAATGTCGAATCCTTTAAAATCTCCGGTATAATCTTCCCAGCTTACGGTCACGTCGGCCACATCCGCACCGGGGGGCCCTTCCCGGCACCAATCGACAATAGCGTCTACCCGATCGCGATCGCCTTCAAACACTGCTTCGACAGTTCCATCCGGTTGATTTTTGACCCAGCCGAACACGCCAAATCCATCTGCTGCGCGTTTGGTTTCCATTCGAAAAAACACACCCTGCACCCGACCGCTGATAACGGCATGGGCCCGGACCTTGTTTTCCATAGTTACCTCCCCCCCTTGTGCTTCCCACGGCAGAACGCATGGTGCAGAGGGCATAGCGCATGGCGTATGGCGCAAAAGCGTATAGAGCACCGATCGAATTTGCAGCGACGGAGAAACTATTATTGTGTCCCGGAAATAATTGTCAACCCCCCGGGAGGCCAGGTCATCTCCTGCGCTAATTGCGCATAAGGCTTATGCTCCATGCCCTTCACACATTCGTACGGTATGCCCTATGCGCTATGCTCTCTGCTCCATGCACCATGCCCTCTGCCCTATGCGCTATGCTCCATGCTCTTTGCTCTTTTTAACGCTATCCACCAAGCATCTCCAACAGCCCTGCTTCATCTATCACCGCCAACCCAAGGTCCTTTGCCCGCTTGAGCTTGGATCCCGGGGAATCGCCGGCAACCACAAAGTCTGTGTTGCGGCTCACCGAACCGCTGACCTTGCCCCCGGCCGCTGTGATCATATCCTTGGCCTGGCGTCTTGTCATTCCATCCAGGGTTCCGGTCAGTACAAACGTCTTGCCATCTAATTTTGCAGTTTTCCGCTTAGCCTCGAAGACGATCTGCGCGCCACTGTCAAGGATCGATTGGATGGTGCCCAAATTCTTCTCCTGCTGGAAATAATTGGCAATGCTCTCGGCCACTACAGGGCCGACCCCATCGATGTCGGTCAAATCCTGTTGGGAGCAACTTGCTAAATCTTCGAGGCTTTCAAATTGATCCGCCAGTAGTACGGCCACATGCTCACCCGCATGCCGGATTCCCAAGGCATAAAGAAATCGGGCGAAGCTTATTTTTTTGCTGGCTTCAATTGCATGTATTAGATTTTCGCCCGATTTGTCCCCCATTCTTTCGAGACCGGCAAGGGTTTCTTTATCCAGTTTGAAGAGATCGGCAAAAGACGTCAGCAAACCTTTTTCAACGAGTTGATCAACGAGTTTAGCCCCCATCCCATCAATGTCAAAGGCGCCTTTGGATGCAAAATGCTTGATGCGCTCTTTAACCTGAGCCGAACAGCTTGAGTTGATGCAACGGGTGGCGGCTTCGCCTTCAATGCGCGCAACCGCCGTACGGCAAACCGGACAGCGATCGGGCATTGAAAATTTTTTTTCAGCACCGGTGCGTTTGGATAAAATAACTTTGACCACCTCGGGGATGACGTCACCCGCTCGTTGAACCAATACCGTATCCCCGATACGGACGTCTTTTTTCTCAATTTCGTCTTCGTTGTGCAGTGTGGCGCGACTGACGGTTACCCCGGCCACATTAACGGGTTTCAGATGGGCGACCGGTGTGAGGACACCGGTGCGTCCCACTTGAATCTCGATTTTTTCAAGTACGGTTGTTTCCTGAATCGCTTGAAATTTATAAGCAATGGCCCAGCGGGGACTGCGGGTGGTTGCTCCCAGTTGCTGTTGCAATGCCAGACTGTCGACTTTTACCACCATGCCGTCAATGTCATAAGGCAGTTGATGACGCTGTTCGCTGAGCTCCCGGTGACATTTCAATACGTCTTTTATTGAAATCCGGGGCCGGATGAGAGGATTAATCCGAAACCCCCATTTTTTCAATGCCTGCAGAAGTTTCCAGTGAGATTCAAAAACAAAATCCTCTACAACCCCGACACCATAAAAGAAAATTTCCAATGGCCGCGAGGCGGTGATTTTTGAATCCAGCTGTCGCAGGGAGCCGGCGGCCGCATTTCTCGGATTGGCAAAAGGCGGCAGGTCTTGATCCATTCTCTCTGCGTTCCAATTCTTAAAGGCCTCTATCCCGATATATACCTCGCCCCTTACCTCAAGAAGGGGCGGCACGACGGATGATCGGTCTGCTCGCATTAAAATCGGGACAGCACCGATGGTTTTTACATTGGCAGTGATCAACTCGCCGGTGACGCCGTCACCCCGGGTGGATGCTGCCAGCAATTTGCCGTCTTCATATACAAGTTCTACAGCAACGCCATCCATCTTTGGTTCAGCAGTATACAAAATTTCGGACTGGAGATTGAGGTAGCGTTGGACCCGTTTGTCAAATTCTAAAATATCTTCATCGGCAAAACCATTGTCCAGGCTTAGCATGGGGAGGGTGTGGGCAATCTGATCAAATTTTGCCAGCGGCGGTGCCCCTACCCTTGCGCTGGGAGAATCCGGGCTGACCAGGTCCGGATAGGTCGTTTCCAGTCGGATCAACTCCTGCATCAAACGGTCATATTCTGAATCCGAAATTTCCGGATCATCCAGGACATAATACCGATAATTATGATGGTGAAGTGTTTTTCTGAGGTCTTCGATTTTTGCAATTATTCCAGGATCAATAGTTGCCGGCATGATTGTTTTACCATTCTGCAAGCGGTCTTACGACCCGCGACAAATCGTTGGTCCTTGAACCCGGGGCGCCATTTAAATGAGGAAAGTTCATCTGAGACGACAAGAATACCGCCTAACTCAACTTGTCGAAATTGAGCCACTGAATAAAGCGCCGATATCTCCATCTCAACGGCCAAAACGCCTTGTTGTTGATAATTGGCTACCTTCTCCCGGGTTTCCCGGTAAACGGCATCCGTGGTCCAGATTTTTCCTGAATGGAAATCAATCCGGTTATCTTCCAACACCTGCCCGATCAGGGATGCCATTGAAGACGCCGGTTTGGACTGCCCGTTATTTGTGTCCGTGTAGTTGCTGGAAGTTCCTTCATCAACAACGGCAGATGTCGGCAGGATAATATCACCAATTTTAACCTGTTTAGAGACGGCGCCGCACCACCCTAAAAATATGATTCGGCTGGCTCCCCAAACAATGAGCGACTCCAGCATCATGGCGGCATAAGGCGCACCAATGCACGGTCCGCTTAAGCAAATTCCTGCGGAAGAGGATTGATGCGCATACAGCCGGCTGGTAAACAACCGGCGATAGTCATCTCTGTTGAAATCAAGAAGATCACACAGCAAAAAAAGATCCATCTCGGTTGCTGCCATCACGGCAACGGGTCCGATATCCGGCGCATTCTTAGACTTGGTCGGGTTTACGATGGCATCGTAGTTTTGCACGTAAAGTGTCCTATAGGAAAGACTGAACAGCAGTTTTATAAAATGACAGAATTCCTCAAATATTCAATAGTCATTCGTCAATAGTCAATCAATCCCTATGCCGGTTTTGCCAGGCGCGTCATCTCATCCTTAATTTCGTCAATCAAATCATACAACCACAAAATATCCTCAATGGTTAAACGACCGGCTT
>JAFDDW010000220.1 GCA_019310665.1 Deltaproteobacteria bacterium | reverse complement strand
TACAAGTGGATCATCATTCCGCTGTTGCTCATTTTAGTGATGATTTTCCGTCCCACCGGGCTGATCGCGTTCAAGGAATTTGATGTTAATAAATTGATCCAGCCGAAGAAGATTTCTAAGTGATTGAGTTTATTAAGTTGATTGGGTTGATTGAGAGGTAAATAATGTCATTGCTTCAAATTGACAAGGTGACGCACTATTTTGGCGGTCTAAGAGCGGTATATAATTATAACCTGAAGATCAATCCCGGCCAGATCTGGGGACTGATCGGGCCCAATGGTGCCGGCAAGACCACCATTTTCAACCTCATCACCGGTATCTACCAGCCGACCGAGGGCACTGTGTCCTTAGAAGGTACCAGATTAAACGGACTCTCCCCCCATGAGATTGCTTCCCTGGGAATCGGCCGGACCTTTCAAAACATGCTGTTGTGGCGCCATATGACGGTGCTGGAGCACGTTAAAATGGCCCGCTATTCCAGGCTTACCTACGGGCTGGTAGGCGCTTTTTTCGGCACTGCCAAACGCCACCGGGAAGAAGCTGAAAGTGAAGAAAAAGCATATCATCTTCTGAAAATGATGGGGGTTGACCAGTTTGCCGATCAAATCGTGACCAATTTGCCCTACGGTGCCCAGCGCAGGGTGGAAATGGCCCGGGCATTGGCCATGGAGCCCAAGGTCCTTTTTCTGGATGAACCCACAGCCGGTATGAATCCCGAGGAACTTGTCCAAATGATGGAAATTGTTAGACAGGTCCACCGTGAATTCGGGTTGGCCATTTTTCTGATCGAACATCGCATGAAGGTGGTTATGGAGCTTTGCGACAGGATCCAGACCCTGGTCTTCGGCGAGCTGATTGCTGAGGGGACACCCGATGAAATCCAGGACAACCCCGAAGTGATCGATGCCTATTTAGGCAAGGAGGTGGTGGCATAATGTTACTATCGGTTGAGGATTTGAAAGTATCGTACGGCAACATCAAAGCGTTGCACGGACTTAATTTTCAGATTGATGAGGGCGAAATTGTCTGCATCATCGGGGCCAACGGTGCCGGAAAAAGTACCACCCTGAAAGCCATCTCGCGGATGGTGCCGGTTGAAGCCGGCACCAAAATGACGTTCCAGGGCAATAATCTTCTGGAATTTGCCGCTGACAAGGTCGTCAGCAAACTGGGGATTTCGCACGTTCCGGAAGGCAGGCGTTTGTTTGAAAATCTGACGGTGACTGAAAACCTCAAGCTGGCCACCTTTGCCAGAAAAGACAAAGATCAGATTCGGCTGGATGTCAAGCGGGTATTTTCCATATTTCCGCGTCTTGAAGAACGTCACAGCCAAAAATCCGGCACCCTCAGCGGTGGCGAGCAGCAAATGCTGGCGGTGGGCAGAGCATATATGAGCGGGCGCAAGGTCATGCTGCTGGATGAACCGTCCATGGGGCTGGCACCCCTGCTAATGATGAGCATGTTTGAAGCGCTAAAGGAAATCAATCAGGAAGGCACCACCATTCTTTTAGTGGAACAAAATGCCCGTCTGGCGCTGAAATTTGCCCGGAGGGGCTATGTGCTCGAAAGCGGCAATCTGGTTTTAGAAGGCCCCGCTGATGAGTTGCTTGAAAATCCGGAGGTCAAAAAGGCCTATCTCGGCGGTTAAGTCCATCAGCAAGTTTATTCAAACAAAAAGGGCCTCCCCTTTTATTAACGGGAGGCCCTTTTTTTAATTAGAAATTATGGACTTAGGCCACAGTGACATTTACCGCAGCAGGACCTTTGGGACCCTGCTCAATGTCAAAGGTAACGTTGTCGCCGTCATAAAGAGATTTGAAACCGGTTGCATTGATTCCACTGTGATGGACAAATACATCCGGGCCATCTTCCTGCTCGATGAAGCCGTAGCCTTTGCTGCTATTAAACCATTTTACAATTCCATTAACCATTGTAGCATTCTCCTTTCAAATAATTCTCATAGCTTCAAACTTCCGGAGTGCCACTTTGATAAATGGAACTTACCTTTAGAACGAAACCGGCCCGCCAATTAAGAACGGGCCTTTATTGATTGTGGGTATAGTAATACCTTTTTTACCAAAAGCAAGTCAATTGTCGATCTTTTTTCCACTATAAATCATAGCTTGACAATATATAACACAATGTGGCAGAAAAAGTAGAAACCGTAATATTTCTAACCGGCATAAATCTTATTGCTGTCTTTGTATCTCTCTTAAATCGACTGCGTGCGCTGAAATAGTTTCCGGTTCCCGGCAATTTCAAATATAAGATCTTTGAAAAACCAAAATAGGGAAATTCCATATCCTTGCAACCAATTTAAAGGTGTAACACCATGGATAATAAAGTCTATATTGTTCAATGCCCAAATTACGATGAAATTGAGGAAAAGCTTACTTCCCTGGTAAACCTGATGGGGGGGATGGGGAAATTTGCGAAAAATGGCGAGAAAATCGTACTTAAAGCCAATTTGCTGCGCGAAGCTCGCCCCGAACAGGCCGTTTGCACCCATCCTTCGGTGATAGCCGCTGTAGGGGGTCTGGCCAGAAAAGAGGGGGCGGTCCCCCTTATTGCCGATTCGCCCGGCGGCGGGTACCGTTATACCGCCAAAACCCTGGACAAGATTTATCGCACAAGCGGGATGCTTGGAGCCGCCGAAAAAGCCGGGATTGAAGTCAACCGGGATACAACTTCCAGGCCCGTGTCGTATGCGGATGGGATGCTCACCAAACATTTTGACATCATCACGCCGGTTTTTGAAGCCGATGCCGTATTTAATCTTTGTAAAATGAAGACCCACCTCTTCACCGTCATGACCGGTGCGGTTAAAAATATTTTTGGCGTCATTCCTGGATTATCCAAGACCGGTTACCATGCCAAACTCCACGATACAACCAGATTTGCAGGCATGCTACTCGACCTGGCCCAATACATTTCACCCCGCCTGAACATCATGGACGCTGTTTTGGCAATGGAAGGTGACGGACCGGGGTCCGGAGATCCAAGGCAGGTTGGTTTGCTGCTTGGTTCGGAAGATCCCCTGGCCCTGGATGTGGTGGCAGGTGAAATAATGGGGATCGATCGGACCCAGAATCCTATAATCATGGAGGCCGAGCGCAGAGCGCTTGAACCCAACCGCATCGAAGAGATTGAAGTTATCGGCGCCAACCTGGCGGATGTGAAAGTACCGGATTTTAAACGCTCCCAGGTATCAGCCGGTAGTCTGGGTCTGGAATCCATGCCGTGGTATCAGCGAATTCTTGAACCGCTGGCAAAAAATGCCTTCACGGTCAGGCCCCGGGTAATTTGGGATCGATGCATTGCCTGCGAAACATGTATTGAAGGCTGCCCCGTGGAAGCGGTAAGCCTTGTTAAAGAAAGAGCATTTATCGATGACGACAAATGTATTCGCTGTTATTGCTGCCATGAATTGTGTCCGGAGGAGGCCATCGGTTTATTCAGCAGCTGGCTGTACCAGTTGCTGAAACCAGCATAGTGTTGTGTTCCATAAAGACATTAATAAAGTCAAACAGCCTATCTTAAAATAGTGGAGTCTTTGAATATAAAAAATTCCAAGCACCAAATAACAAATAACAAATAATATTCAAATTCCAAGCTCCAAAAAATCCCCCTTACCCTTTAGAAAGAGGGGATCATGTTTTGACTTGCCACGAGCCTTCGATCCGGGCTACTTCCGGCCTGAGCTCAAGTCGAAGGCAGGTCGAGGGTGAGTTTTCTTCGGTCTCAGTTCTGGCCGATGTAGCTTTTCACAGACAGCCGAATCGATTTGATTCATTGTATTCTGAGATTTGTTTCGGATTTGAGTTTTGGAATTTGGGATTTATTTGTAATTTGTAATTTGGGATTTGGGATTTATCCAATTTCATTCTGGAAAAGAATTTACTACTATATCAATCCGAGTTTTGTAAATTACATTTGGGACATAATCTAGTTGGATTTGATTTCATTGGTTGCGGGCGTTTTTAGAATTTCTGAAGGATCTATCATTATACTTTCGACCAGACTGCCGGATAATAGAAACGGGTAATTACTGCCCGAGGACACGGCCGGAAAATCAGTGTCCTTCTCAGCGGTCTTGGCAAATATTGTCAGGCTATACTCCTGCCCACCTTTCAGCTGCAGGGTGAACAGCGGAGATGTAAAATCTTCTTTTTGGCGATCATTGATGAATTTCTCGCAGCGCAGATCGGATACGGCGTTGAGAAGCTGGTTGACGGCGGTTTCCTCGACCGGCCGACCGTCTGCCGCCTGCCACGCGCTTTTCTTTGCTCCTGGTGCCGGATCTGACTTTTTCTCAGCTTCCGTGTTATCCACCACCACCGGTGCCTGGCTTTTGCTAATTGTCAGGGTCTGCTGATCTTTGATCACCTGTATTAGTTTGATATCGGCCGGGTTCAAGGCCAATACCAGTTTATCCCGCAGATCATCCACGCTAAAATCAAAATTGTTTTTGAAATTTCCGCGGGCATGAAAAACCCGCTCATCTCCGGCCGGTCTGACAAATGTGTGACGAAAGGATGAGGCGGTTTTTCCCAGGTCAAAATCCCGCTTCAGGTCTTCTCCCTGCCAGGCTTTGACATTAAGCTTTTTATCCTCATTAAGGTCATAGAGGTTGTAATTCTTGGACTCGGAAACCAGGGCCGTTAAGGTAAGTTTTTCAACGGCGTTAAGCATATTCTTGACCTTGTTTGCATCGGCCGGGAATTCATCAGGTGCGATATACCATTTATCATCTTTTTTATTGATGATGATGGTGGTTTGGCCTCTGGTAATTTGCAGCCTGGAGATATCTTTGGCTGCTGCCTGCGGGACATCCGGTAACCGGTATTGGGTGCGGTCCGAGGAGCGCATCACCAGATAAACGGTCAATGCGATAATAACTACAGCCAGTATGATGAATTCTTTTTTCACTTTCATTTCTAGTTTCCGTTG
>JAFDDW010000219.1:4974-5867 GCA_019310665.1 Deltaproteobacteria bacterium | reverse complement strand
GGAATAGTGGCCTCCGGCTCGACCCCGTCCCGTAGGGGACTATGCCCCGGAGGGTAGATCCTACGGATCGGAGAGGATAATGGATTATTGGGTGAATGGCGATATTCTTCTTGACGGTAAAACTTAAAATGGATAATTTCCTTCAATCCGCCTGCGGCGGACCATTATTCTCTCCGAGCCCGCTTCCAGCCTGTAGGCTTACACGCCGGCTTCCTGCTCGTAGAGCTTACAGCTCGGAGAGAGGGTAGACCATTATTCCAGTGATGTATTCATAACCACTTATACCGCAATTCCTTATTTCGGAATATCATTATGGAAAGCGGTAAAAAATTAGTTACTACGCTTTTATAGTTGCTAAATGTCTGATAGCATATAGCGGTTGTCATAAATATGTTCCGTTTGCCAGATTTTCTAGCAAGCGAAATGGTGGTGTGTAACAGCCTGAAATAATTATAAACATGACAACCGCTCTAGAAAGGACAATTTATGGCGCGACTTGAAAAAATGGCGGAACCCCAGCGCTCCCACATCGCCGATACCAAACTGCCCATCTTCGATACCCATCCCTGGGTTGACGGACCGGCACTGAGCATGCGGCGGATAGCCATTGTTTCCACTGCCGGTCTTCACCGCCGGAACGACATGCCCTTCACGTTTGATCCCGGAGATAATTATCGCATTATTCCTGGCGATACAGCTGCCAATGAATTGATCATGTCTCATGTGTCCACCAACTTTGATCGCAGCGGCTTTCAACAGGATTGGAATATCGTTTTTCCCCTGGATCGGCTCCATAAGCTTTGTGATGAGGGTCACATCGGAAGTGTCGCCCGGTTTCACTATTCGTTTATGGGAGCGATGGATCCGAAGGATCTGGAGCAGTCCGCGCGCAA
>JAFDDW010000219.1:0-4965 GCA_019310665.1 Deltaproteobacteria bacterium | reverse complement strand
CTTGCTCGTGCCGGTGTGACCGTTGTGTACGCGCGCCGTTGGCGGGCTGGCACACTTTATCGAAGAAGAGGGGGTCCCCACCACCCAGATCAGTTTGATCCGGCCGCACACCGAAGCCATTAAACCGCCGCGGGCATTGTGGGTGCCGTTTGACCTCGGACGCCCCCTGGGAGTGCCCAATGATACCGAGTTCCAAAAACGGGTACTATTGTCGGTTTTAAAATTGTTTGAAGAATCCATCGGCCCGGTTCTTAAAGATTTCCCGGAGGATGCGCCCGCTGACAAAGCGGCCGATGTGGTCTGGGCCAGTCCGGTTAATCTGGCCCCTAAAAAGATCGACCTGAGCGACGCCGGTGCGCTGCGAGCCGCTTTTAAAAAGGAAATGGTGGAATTAAACGCCTGGTATGACCTGGCGGTGAAAACGCAACAGCGCACAACAGTGGGGGTCAGCGGTCTTGAAATGGATCAAATTGTCAACTTTATCGGTGCTTTTCTTGACAGTGATCCTGCCAATCCCAGGGAAGATATATCCCTTGCCTTTTCACTTAATTTTGCAGTGGATGACCTCAAGGCCTTTTATTATGAAGCTGCTGCCGCCCAACCGGGCAGGGCGTCTCCGACTGCCGCTGAATTGGACGACTGGTTCTGGGGTGAGACCGCCGCCGCCAAAGTGTTGTTTGCGGTTAAAGACAGGTGTTTGAAAAACGATGATAAAATGATGCAGTTGCTCGGCAAGATACTGCTTATCCCCGCGTCGCAAAGTGATGCTTGATGACAGATAACAGAGGACAGAAGACAGATCGCAGAGTGCAGAAGACAGCGACCAGTTTGGCCCAAATTTTCCGACAAATTGACAAATTTTGACAGTTTTTGGGAAAATCTAAGAAGGTGAAAATCAATAAAACGGGTTGAACCAATTAGAATCATTAAGTTAACTGATAAATCACGGATTCTGGCGTAATTTTTGCTTATTAAATATATTTTAATTCCGGTGATAATAATTGTTGACTCAAATTGAGAGCAAAGCGAATTAATTTCATTTGTTGTCCTAAGCTGTGATAAAATTGGGTTAGTTATGATTTTGAACGACAAAAGATTTTTTCCGATTGTTATCCTGACGGCTATTTTGACCGCTGCCGTCTTTTGTTCAGATGTCCGGGCAGAATCCGACACCTTTCCCATGCCCTCGGTCATTCAACCGAATGTTTCCTTTTGGACAAAAATTTATACCGAATACCCCTCCAATCTCGGTGTCCTCCATGATAGTCGCAAGCTTAACATTATTTACGGTGTCATTGAGCTTATGGATCCCGACCTTTACGGTGGTCGGAAAACGAATAAAAAAAGAATCAAAAAAGCCAAAAAGAAATACAAGGCGATTCTGGCCAAACTGATGCGCGGGCAAGCGCCCGTCGGACCGGTGGAACAGCAGGTGGCCGGATTGTTCGGCCCCGATACAAAACCGGCTGAATTTCGGGCGGCCATGAGAAATATTCGCTGCCAAACGGGGCAAAAAGATCGTTTCCGCGACGGTGTCATTCGCTCCGGGGCCTATATTGATGAAATCAAAAGAATATTTCGCAGTCAGGGTTTACCGGAGGATCTGTCCTATCTGCCGCATGTTGAATCCTCATTTAATGTAAATGCTTACAGTAAATTTGGTGCTGCCGGCATGTGGCAATTCACCCGCTCAACCGGCAAACAATACATGAAGGTCGGCTATACCATTGATGAACGGCGCGACCCGATTATTTCTTCCCATGCCGCCGCCAAATTGTTGCGGCACAATTATCGGAAATTAAAAAATTGGCCCCTGGCAATGACCGCTTACAATCACGGTCTTTCCGGTATGTTGCGGGCCCAGAGGAAAAAGGGCAGCTATGAGCGGATCTTTATGGAATACCGCAGCCGAATTTTTAAATTTGCCTCCCGCAATTTTTACTCCGAGTTTCTGGCGGCCCGGGAAGCGGGAAAAAATTACCGCCAATATTTTGGTGACCTCAAACTGGACACGCCCGTCAAGAGCCGGGAGGTGGTGCTGAAAGGCTACGTTTCCCTGCCCCAGATGGCGCGACACCTGAACCTCAAAATTGCCGAACTGCGCCAGCTGAACCCGGCTTTGCGGCATCCGGTTTTCCGCGGCCAGAAATATGTGCCCAAAGGATACCGTTTAAGGTTGCCTTACAGAAATGATAAAGATTGGGAAATCCTGCTCGCTAAATTTGAAGACAAATTTTACAAGCACTATCAGAAAAAAAGCCGCATCTACACGGTCCAACGGGGCGATACCGCCGGAGAAATTGCCAGAATACATGGTGTCAAACTGGCGGATTTGATTGCGGCCAACAATTTAAATTCCCGGTCGACCATCTATGTCAACCAGAACTTAAGAATTCCGCTGCCGGATGAAAAACCCATCCTGGTTGCCAAGCGCCAGCCGGACAAACCGCAAAAAGCAAAAGACGCGGTGGCGTCGCAGTCTAAACAGATCGAGAAAGTTGTATTACCCCAGGAAGATCCGGAGACGCGTCTGTTGATTGCCAGCCGATCGGCTGCGCAGATATCCAAAGGTCTCGATCCGAACATGCGGCTAACAGCAGCCCATGAACAGTCCTTGCCGGTTTCCAATCAGAAAACTAATCTTGCACAAGAAAAAGCGTTAAAAGAATCTCCCAAAGATCAACCGGAAAACAGTCTGTTTGTAGCCAACTCCACGGTCGAATACTCCCCCAACCCGAAGATCGATACCAAACCGACGGTTGTGGTCGCATTGAGGGAGGCAGACAAACCTGAGACTGAATCGGCTCCGGTATTGGCCGACCTTGCACCCGATTCTGAAGAAAAACTCAGGGTATCCGAATTATCCCGTGAAATGGAGACCCGGCCGGCAACACCCGGAATTAACAGCCCCCAGAATCATCCTGAAGTCGTTCTGGCCAATCTCGCCGTCAAGAAGACCTGGGACCAGAATAGGAAACAGGTGGGTATCATTCGGGTGGAGGTTGAGGAGACGCTCGGGCATTATGCCGAGTGGCTAAATGTTCCGGCCAGGGAAATCCGGCGCTTAAATGGATTTCGTTACGGACGCGCGCTGCATCTAAATCAGAAAATAAAGATACCGCTGCACCGGGTCACCCGTGAAGAATTTGTAGAAAAACGATTTGAACACCACCAGGAGTTAGCCGAAGACTTTTTTGCATCCTATCGCGTTGAAAGAGTAATGACTTACTCCATCAAAAAGGGTGACAATATCTGGACCCTGTCCTATCAGGAATTTGAAGTACCGCTGTGGCTGATCAAAAGATATAATGCCGGTGTGGACTTCAGCGCACTTATTCCTTCGCAGAAGCTATTCATCCCGATAATAGAAAAAAACGTCTAAACTGGTTTTAAAACCATTATCTTTTGCCCGGTGACCGCGTTGCTCGTCGTCGAATGATGCTCACGTACTAAAGTACGCTGCGCTTCTTCTCCTCCTCGCGCCTTGCCACCGAACAAAATCTAACGGTTTTAAAACCAGTTTGACATTAAATTTCCTTGGAAACGGGCTCAACCGGCTCAACGGGCCAACGGGCTCAACCGGCCTAACCGGACTAACCGGCAGACCGGCAAACCTGCTATATGGGTGGGGCGATAGTTACCAACAGCCGCAGGTCGGTTTTGGCGCGCAGACCGTGGGGTTCGGAAATTTCACTGATCACGACGTCGCCGGCTTTGGCCGGTATGGTGGCATTGTCTTTTCCCAGAAACTCACCCTCTCCCTCAATAATTACCAGGCTCAGTTGCCCTTCGATATCATGGTTGTGAACGGGAAGTTCCTGGCCGGCTTTGAAGTTGAAATTAATAATTTTAAAATACGGTGAATCATGCACCAATAATTTTTTAAAGGCTTTTTCTGCGAAATCGTTTTCTTCATAAAGGTTGAGATGTTTCATTTCTTTTCTCCCCTGTCAGGTTAATAAAGTTTCCTTTTTACCTTTTTATTAATCTAAGAGTCGTCATTTATCATTGATCTAAGTCAAAAAATTGCATTACCCTTAACACAAAATTCGTATTTTCCAAAACCTGTTTCTTCTCCAGTCTAGATTCGCCTATCGGCCTGAAAGAATCCAACCGATTGTGTTATCAGCCATGAGCTATAATTGTTGACCTACCTGATAATTTCCTGGTAATGAGTTTCATACAAGCAAAATCTATTTTAAACCGAATACTATCCTAACGAAGGATTTAAGATGGTTTAGACTGTTAAAAACCCCCGCCTCTTTAATTATGGGCGGGGTTTTGTTTTGACTAATCTATTTTACCCGCTAAACGAAAGGAGGTTGGCAATGAAAAAATTTGTCTGTCTTATCGGATGTATCCTGATGATTCTAAGTGCCATTGGGGTCCAGGCCCAGGTCAAAAATCCCGACACATTTGTGATGGCCGACTACCGTACGGTTCAAACCATCGATCCGGCCACCTCATATGATGTTGCCGGATCCATGCGTATCTGGAACTTGTATGAAACCTTGATTTTTTTTGACGGATCTTCCACCGAAAAGTATGTGCCTCTCCTGGCCGCTGAGGTTCCCACGGTTGCAAACGGCGGGATCTCTGCGGATGGCATGACTTACACCTTTGTGATTCGCAAAGGGGTGAGGTTTCATGAAGGTGGTAATCTCACACCTGAGGATGTGGTGTATTCTTTCAAGCGCAACATGATCGTGGATCAAGACGGCGGCCCCATGTGGATGCTTCTGGAGGCCCTCACCGGCTCGGGCGCCACACGGGATAAGGACGGAAAGATTATTCCGGGGATATTTGAAACCATCGACAAATCTGTAGAAGCTAAAGGCGACAAGGTTATTCTTCATTTGCCCAAGCCCTATCCGCCGTTGATGAGCATTTTGTCTTACACGGCATCTTCTGTTGTGGATAAAGAATGGGCGGTTTCTAAAGGATGCTGGGACGGCAACATTAAAA
>JAFDDW010000218.1 GCA_019310665.1 Deltaproteobacteria bacterium | reverse complement strand
GATTCGGCTAACGCTTCCCGGCAAGCGGGCACTTTGCAATCCAAAACCCTTAACGGATTACGGTCCATTCGGCGGTTGCAATCCGAACACAGTTTATCACTGACGGACACCAGGAAATCAGTCAGGGTCTTTCTGAATTGGGGACGGCATTTGGGACAACCGAGGGAATTTATGTGGGCCTTGACATCCTCCAGGTTAAGCCGTGAGCACAGGGTCACCAGTAAATATATAAGCTGGACATCCGCCAGTCCGGAATGTACGCCGAATATCTCGGCATCGATCTGATAAAATTGCCGGTACCGGCCCTTTTGCGGTCTTTCCCGCCGGAACATGGGCCCGATCATATAAAATTTCCGGACCGCATCTTGGGCGAATAATTTGTGTTGAATGTAAGCCCTTGCAATGGAAGCCGTTGCTTCCGGGCGCAGGGTGATCAGATCTCCCTTGCGATCCGGAAAGGTATACATTTCTTTTTCCACAATATCGGTATCTTCACCAATGCTTCTGGCAAACAATTCCGTCCGTTCCATAACCGGGATGCGGATCTCCCTGAAACCGAAATCTTCCAGTAATTCCCGCGCAATTCTCTCGGTTTCCTGCCAGAGCTCAACCTCGCCGGGAAGTATGTCTTTGAATCCTCTGATTAGCTGTATCATGGGTTTTGTAATATTCTAATATGAATGTTTTTTCGCTTTAAAAATTTGTTAATATATTCCAGTGTTAGCAGGTTAGTCAATATTTATATTATAATTCTGAATCAAGACCCTTTGCATCGATAACAGACATTTCCCCCTTGACACTCTCCGGCCGATTGCATAAAGGTTAAGTCTCCCATTAAAACCCTAAAAATAATACACATAACCAGTAAAGAGAATTTCGTCTTTAACCTATCGGAGAAGTCCTTGGCTAAAATCGGAAAACACAATGATTTGACCGACATCGAGGGAATCCTCATCGGTCATTACACTGACACCGAAGCAGTCAGCGGTGTTACGGTGGTGGTCTGCCCCCAAGGCGCGGTGGCCGGTGTGGATGTGCGCGGCTCTGCCCCGGGAACCCGGGAAACCGATTTAATGGCCCCCCACAACCTGGTCGAAAAGGCTCAAGCCGTGGTTTTGTCCGGCGGCTCTGTTTTTGGTTTGTCGGCCGCTGACGGCGTGACCCGCTGGTTGGCCGAGGAAGGCTATGGGTTTCCCCTTGATCAAGGATTTGTGGCTCCGATTGTACCGGCGGCCGTACTCTATGACCTCGGCCGCGGCATCGAATTCATCCCGCCCATCAGTGCCGATTGGGGCCGATGGGCCTGTGAGGGTGCCGGTGATTACCCGGTTGAAACCGGTTGCGTCGGTGCCGGAACCGGTGCCTTTTCGCACAGCATTAAGGGTGGTCTGGGCAGCGCCAGTTTGATTTTGGACTCCGGAATCACGGTAGCCGCTCTGGTGGCAGTTAACTCCGATGGGTCGGTGATCGATCCCACAAGCGGGCAACCCTGGGAGATCAGGCTGGAAATCGATGATGAGTTTGGTGAACAGGGAAAACGCGCCGTAAGGCTGCCGCAACCGCCGCAACCTGAACCCGTCGGGAATACGACCATTGGTGTCATAGCGACGGATGCGGCCCTTAGCGCAACCCAGGCCCAAAAAGTGGCCCAGATGGCCCACGATGGTATAGCCCGGGCCATCCGGCCGGCCCACACCATGTTTGACGGTGATACCGTTTTTTGCCTGGCCACCGGAAAAAAGAAATTGCCTAAAGCACCCGGGTTTTTCATCGCTCCCAGGGCGCTGGCTCTTAATGAGCTTGGGCATGCCGCTGCCAACTGCATGTCCAGGGCCATTATTCACGCCATCCTCAAAGCCCGCAGCCTGGCCGGCATTACCGCCTATTGCGATTTGGAGAACCGGTAGTTCGCCCTAACGGAAAGGAGTCTAATTAAGTAATCGGGACTCATTATGAGCTTTGCCCCAACCTGTCGAGAGCCTCGAGGTCGTGCGATTGGAATGGTGGAACGCTGGAATTCCATTATTCCAAGAACGAAGCAAAGACTGAGAACTCATATATTTTCCTTATTGCCGTTTAGATTTAGGAATTCCAATACTTTTTAACATCAACTAAATAAGGAGGTACAATGAAACGATTCGTATTTTTTATTCTAATGCTGGTACTCATTGCTCCGGCTCCCTGGGTGTCGGCGGCAACACCGCAAAAAGGCGGCAGCCTGACTATCTGCGTCGGGGATGAACCGCCAGGGCTGGACCCCACAGCGAGTGCCTCATCCGCCATCGACCGCGTGGTTTACGCCAACATTATGGAGGGTCTGATCAAGGTCGACCGCAACGGCCAATTTGTCCCCGGTCTGGCCACCAGTTGGAACGCATCACCGGACGGCAAGGTTTACATGTTTTACCTGCGCCAAGGGGTCACCTTTCACAACGGCGAACCTTTCAACGCCCAGGTGGCCAAGTGGAACCTTGAGCGCAGCGCGGCGCAAGGCACCAAGAACGCCCATCCTGAATTTTTTCGCGTAATCGAAAAAATTGAGACCCCCGATGACAACACGCTGAAATTGACCCTCAAGGTTGTGGACGCTCTGTTCATCGTTCACATGGCCGAGGGCGATGCGGTTATGCTGCCGATGAAAGGATTCGAAAACACCGCGGCCGCGCCCATCGGAACCGGACCCTTCAAGTTCGCAAAGTGGAACCGCGGCGACAGCGTGGAAATGGTCAGAAACGAGAACTACTGGAACCCCCGGCTGCCCTACCTGGACAAGGTGACCTATCGGTTTATTAAGGATGTCAGTGCCCAGGTCGCGGCCCTGAAGGCCGGTGACGTTGATATCATCGGATGGCTCTTGGCTCCCGAGCTTGCGGCGGACATCGCCAAGGACAAGCGTTTCAAGGTGTTCGCGGGCGCTTCCACTTCTGAAGTCATCATGTCCACCAACAACAAGGTCAAGCCCTTCAACAACAAGCTCGTGCGCCAGGCCATGGCCTACGCCATCGACCGCCAGACCGTCATCGACCTGGTCATGTCCGGTTACGGCACCGTCATCGGCTCCCACTGGCCGCCCGTCACCCCTTACTACAAGGATATGACCGGCAGGTTTCCGCATGATCTGAAAAAAGCCAAGGAACTGATGGCCAAAGCCGGTTACCCGAACGGTTTCGAAGCGACCATCAAGCTGCCGGCCATTTATGCCTATGCCCGGCGCGCCGGCGAGGTGATCGCCGACATGCTCGGTCAGATCGGCATCAAGCTCAAGATCGAAGTCGTGGAGTGGGGTTACTGGCTGGACCGCGTTTTCAAGCAGAAAGATTTCGAGCTGTCCATGATCGGTCATGCCGAGGCTTGGGACATCGGCATCTACGCCAATCCGAATTACTACTTCCAGTACGACTCCCAGGAGTTCCGGGACGCGTATGACAAAGCGCTTAAAGCTCCCAACAAAGCGGAAAAGGCCAAGTGGTTCGGCCGCTGCCAGGAAATTGTCGCCGAGGACGCCGTCAACGGCTTTCTCTTCCTTACGCCGGCACTTTCGGCTATGAAAGTCGAACTGATGGGATGGTGGCAGGATTACCCCACCATCGCGATGGATTGCACCGCCGTGTGGTGGAAAAAGTAAAGATCCGGGTCCAGAGGACCCGGCTTTGTCGAGCCCACTGAAAGGGGGCCAAGTACCGTGTATTTTTGAGACAGGTTAGCCCGTTGAACCGGTTTTGCCGGTTGGCCGGTTATTGGAGGACATAAAAGGCTAATTCACCTAATACTAGACTTAATAATTATTTCACACATGGTTTTCCTTTAGCTTGGATGTGACAGTTTTACGCTTCAGCGTGGCCTACGGAAACAGGCGAACGGGCAAAACCGGACAACCGGAAAACCGGCTAAACCTCTCTCGATTAATCTCTTATGCTGCGTTATTTTGCAAAAAAGCTGATCACCCTGGTTCTGCTCCTGTTTCTGGTCTCCATCACGGTGTTCTCGGTTCTATTCGTCCTGCCCGGCGATCCGGCCCAGATCATACTCGGGATCAACGCCACCCCCGAGTCGCTGGCAAATCTGCGCGCCGAACTGGGTCTGGACAAGTCTTTCATGGGCCAATACACGGATTGGATTGGAAACCTCCTGCTGGGCCGCAGCCATCAGTCCATCCATTACAAGATGCCGGTGTTCGATTTGATCCTGGGCAGCCTGGCGGTGACCGGCCCGATGGCGCTTCTCGCCATGCTATTCGCCCTCGCTATTGCGCTGCCCTCCGGCATCTACGCCGCCCGGCATCAGAACCAGGCCGGCGATGTGACGGTCATGTTCTGCACTCAGCTCGGGCTCGCCACACCGGAGTTCTGGCTCGGCATCCTTCTGACCCTGCTGTTCTCGGTTCAGTTGGGCTGGTTTTCAGCCGGCGGCTTCCCGGGTTGGAGCACCGATTTCTGGGGCTCACTCAAAGCGCTGCTGCTACCGGCCTTCGCCCTGGGCGTCATCCGGGCCTCCATCCTGACACGGCTGACCCGTTCCTCCATGCTGGAAGTCCTGCGCGAAGATTATGTTCGCACGGCGCGAGCCAAAGGCCTCAAGGAACGGACTGTGGTTTACGTGCACGCCCTGCGCAACGCGCTTGTCCCGGTCCTGACCATAATGGGTCTCCAACTGGGGCAGCTCCTGGCAGGGACGATCATTATCGAAAACGTCTATTTTCTGCCCGGTCTGGGTCGGCTGGTGTTTAACGCCATCGGTCAACGGGACTTACCGGTGGTCAGAGATATCGTGTTGTTTATGGCGGCGGCTGTAGTCGTGGTGAATTTCCTTGTGGATCTTACCTATGCATTTCTGGATCCACGCATACGGTTGGAATAATGAAAAGATTTTTCAGCAATAAGAATTTTACATTCGGGTTTATCCTGACATCGATCGTGGTCATTGCTGCGATGAAAAGATTTTTCAGCAATAAGAATTTTACATTCGGGTTTATCCTGACATCGATCGTGGTCATTGCTGCGCTCATCAGCCTGTTCTGGACACCCTATGACGGCAACAGAATGAATGCGCGTGCACGCCTTCAAGGTCCGTCCATCCAACATCCGCTGGGCACGGACCAGTACGGCCGAGATACACTTTCGAGGGTGATGGTGGGAGCGGTGAATTCTATCATCGTCGGGTTGGTGACGTTGGCCATGGGATTGGGTGTCGGTGTGTTTCTGGGGTTGGCGTCGGCGTACTATGGCCGGTGGGTGGATGAGTCCATTATGCGTTTTTCCGATCTTTTATTCGGGTTTCCGGCCGTTCTGAGCGCCATTTTAATTACTTCTATTCTGGGGCCATCCATGATCAACGCCATGCTGGCCATTGGAATTTTTTATATACCGATATTTGCACGCCTGACCCGGGCGGTGTCCATAACCATCTGGGAGCGGGAGTTTATTGCTGCCGCCCGTGCCAGCGGCGTCAGCGAGTGGGCCATCACCTGGCGGCATGTGCTGCCCAATATTCTCTCCCCTTTGCTGATCCAGGGAACCATCCAGTTTGCGGTGGCAATCCTGGCCGAAGCCGGACTCAGCTATCTGGGTCTGGGCACCCAACCGCCCCATGCGTCCTGGGGCCGGATGTTGAACGAAGCCCAGACCTATATGTCTCCAGACCTATATGTCTCTGGCGCCCTGGATGGCAATCTTTCCGGGTTTGGCCATCGCCTGGGCGGTGCTGGGAATTAATTTGCTGGGAGATGGGCTGAGGGATACGCTGGATCCGAAAATGGTCCGAGCCAGGTAGTTTTCATCTGGAAATGGCCCTTTTTCCGAGGGGCGGCGTTCTCCGCAGGTTTTAGGCCTCGACGTACTAAAAGTACGCCTCGGCCTAAAACCTTTGTGCGGCCTTGCCCATCGGAAAAATTGCTCATTTCCAAATTGAAAACTCGGATAAAAATGTTGCGGGGTGCGGGGTGCGGGGTGCGGGGTGCGGGTATATATAGTTGATTAAGTTGATTGAGTTGATTGCAGGGGGTCGGTTAGTCAAATAGGCTGAAATCCTTTATCCTAATTACTCCGCCCTGAAAAATAGCCATAACAGGGTTGGGTAGTATAAATTTGTTCTTTGAAAATTGAAGATAATATTTAGAAGTTGATCCGGGCGGATTAATTAATTAATCCGCCGGACCTTCGATCTAACAACTTACTT
>JAFDDW010000217.1 GCA_019310665.1 Deltaproteobacteria bacterium | reverse complement strand
TGCAAGCTCTCCGGCAAACCAGAAACAGGCGTGTCCTTCGTCTTCTAAAACCCTGGCCCATTTAGAAGACTCAAGGGAAACACCGTCGATGCCGGCAAAACGTGTGGACACAAAGCCTATATTCAGTCTCATCAGATCCACCATTCGCAAAATTGATCAATCGTATTGCAACTCTGTGAAATTGCCGCTATATTTGAATTGAGAAATGGCAACTGCAAGAAATGTGCACATTTGTTCTTTTTACATTATTTTAATTATATTCAAGTAGTTATGTAGAAAAAATAGACTGGCTGAAATTTCTAAATTAAGAAAAATTTTTCACAATAATAGACACTTATTTTCAGTAACTGTGAAATCATTTACCCAAATTTAATTGAGCAAAATTTCACGGGGTTTTCTCACATGTAATTCCCTAACCCGGATAAACCGGAATAAATTGCCACAAAGGCACCAAGACACCAAGTGAATCCTTTGGTTTATATTCATCTTTGGGTTTTTGTGTCTTAGTGGCGAAAATGTTTTTTCATAAAATGCAAAGAATTCACTACTAAGACTCTAACAGCCAAATATCTGCCGCTAAAACAGGAAATTTTTTCAATTTTAAGGGCAATCATATTTTGGGGGATTCCGATAACTACTTGAAATTTATTATAATATTTATATATAGCAAACTGGAATGATAATTGCTTAATTTTATTGGGATCACATTGACCGGAATTAAGAGGCGTGTATGTCATCGGAAAATCATTTGACCGTAAGAGATTATTTTAACCAGGTTATGGGCGGTGGGCCCCGAAATAAGAAGGGGCTTTCATCTGGCAGAACCAAGTCATCCGCCGCCAGGGGGTTTCACCAGATATTAACCTCCCGGCAAATGCAGCGTTCAACTAAACCCCAGGCTAAATCAGGCGGATTGAAGATTACCGACTACCTGGCCAAACCTGTCCGCACCAAACATAAATTCAAACTCAAAGCGGCAACGCCATCCCCTCAAAATAATTTAGTTAATACAGGCATGCACTCCGGGCCCCCATCACTTCCCAAAGCCGGGGAATCAGCTAAAATTCCCGCATCACCCTCCCCGGCCAAGATAAAAGATATACCTAAGCTGCCCAATTTTATCGCCCGGTTGACTCCTGAGCAGATTGGCACGCCAGAGCGTAATAAAATTGAAAAAAGCATTTACAAAGCGGCTCAAAATTATAACTTGCCGGTTAATTTAATTAAGAGCGTCATCAGGGCTGAATCGAATTTTCAGGTAAACGCAGTCTCCCGTGCCGGGGCCCAGGGATTGATGCAGTTGATGCCGGCCACCGCCAGAGAGCTGGGGGTAAAAAATCCATTTGATATCGAAGAAAATATTGATGGGGGGTCACGCTATTTGCGGAAGATGCTGGACAGTTTCGGCGGTGATCTCAAACTGGCCCTGGCAGCCTACAATGCCGGACCGGAGGCCGTGATAAAATACGGCGGGAAGATACCTCCCTACCGGGAAACACAGCAGTACGTGAAGCGGGTGCTGAAGTTTACCAGGCAATTGGCCTGAGAAGCTGTCTTAAAAAATGCATCTTACGCTCATTGGTCCGCCTCGGGCGGATCACGCCAATTGAAATGCTCACGTTGAAACAGGTTGCCCGTTACGCCCGTTGGTCCGTTCAAATCGGAAAAGATACATTTTTGACGGGCTAACCGGTAACGGGCAAACCGGCAAACCTAATTTTGTGCGGAGCACTGAACGTGATCTACTATTTTTAAACAGCTTCTAATCGAGTGTATAAGTTTCCCCCCATTTTCAAAATCCTCAGTTCCATATTCTCGGGTTGCATCTGATCGTAGGCGTACTGCAGACGGCGCGGGGGCTCCAGTAGGTGTTCATAACTCATGATCCAGGTGCCCCCACAGGCCCAGGGGATAATGATTTTACAGTCTAAATCCTGGGCCGCCTGCACGGCATCTTCCGGGGCGAAATGCCAGTGGCGCTGAAACCAGGCGGTGATCGGCATCATGCAAATATCCATCTCTCCATAGCGTTTTCGGATATCCTTAAAGAGATCACTGTATCCGGTGTCACCTGCAAAATACAGCCGATATCTCTTCCACTCAAAAAGCCATCCGCCCCAAAGGTTTTGATTCATTTCATTCAAAGACCGCCCCGAGCGATGATTCGCGGGCAGATAGGTGATGCCGTCTTATTCCTACCTAAATTACTTCCCTTTCAATTAGCATGGTTCGTCGCAAAATTACTTCTGACTTAGATTGGAACTTGAATTTTTGTTAATTAAAGATTATGAAAAACGAGGGTTTCTCTGATTTAGGAAACAATCCATATTTCTTGGAGGATACTTATGCAAATAAGAATTTTTCGATTTTTAGCGATTTTTATTTTAGCAGCATTTATAATTTCGGGCTGTACGACTGCCCCGAAAAAGCCGGATCAAATCACAGCAGGCAATTATGACTATGTAAAAGAATACATTACCTGGCTTGCCAAAAATGAGATGAAGAAGAAATCATGATAATCCGGTAAATCCAATCTGCAAAAAGGCACAGCGATGAAAAAGATATTAAAATCTTTAGGTGCAATTATTTTGGCTTTAGGGCCAATTATAAGTTGTTCAAACTCGGCCGATATGACTGTGTTTAAGAATGTCAATCTGGTGCCCATGACAGAAGAGAAGATCGTTGAAAATCAAACGGTTCTGGTCAAAGGCGACCGGATATTCAAAATCGGTCCGTCCAATGAGGTTAAAATACCGCCAAACGCCAGGGTCATTGACGGTCAGGGCGCTTACCTGATGCCCGGTTTGGCCGATATGCATGTCCATCTGAAAGGCGACTGGCCGATTTCCCAGTTGGATTTATACCTGGCTAATGGCGTCACCACGGTCAGGGATCTGGATGGACGTGATTTTATGCTGAAATGGCGGGACGAAATTGAGCAGGGCAAGCGTACGGGTCCAACTATCTATGCTTCCTGCCCCATAATTTACGGATATGAAAAAAATGCCCCCGAACTCGTCGCCAAGCGTAAATCCGGATATGACTGTGTGAAACTCTATTCCTACTTCGCAAGGGATGATTTTCACAAAGCCATGCAAACAGCCAAAGAGCTAAACTTGTATACGGTCGGCCATATTCCTTTTGCGGTCGGCCTGGACGGCGTTATCGCAGCCGGTATGAACGAAATCGCTCATATCGAGGAGTTGGATTTCGAATTCATCGATTTCGACAGAACCATAAAGCTGCAACCGGACGAGTGGCTGCCTTATATTATCAGCAATGCAGCTCAACAATTTAAGGGTTTTGCAAGTATTGACGGTGGTAATATTAAAGCAAAGCAAGACAGGCGCTTTGCGACCGTCATAAGAAAATTACAGTCGGCGAACCTCCCGGTTTGTACCACCTTAGTTATTGGGCGTGTGATAGTTCAAAAATTATTTAAACCCAATGATTTTCTCACACGCCCGGAAAGCAGATATTTACCTCAAAAATACAAAGAAGCGTTTCGCCAGGGAAAGGAAAAACATCAAATACAATTTGAAGGAATCAAGGATGCCGCCCACTTTAAGTACAATTTGGAGATAATGCTATTAGCGGGATTACATCGAGCGGGGATTCCCATCGTTTTGGGAACCGATGCCGGAACCGGCGCAATGGGTATTGTGCCCGGTTTTTCGATCCATGATGAACTGCGAATTTTAACTGAAAATGATTTTTCACCCTATGAAGCCATTACCACCGGCACCGTGAATGCTTCTAATGTCGTCGAAGCCATGACCGGGCGAAATGATTTTGGAACCATCGAGATTGGTAAACGAGCCGATTTTATTTTGGTTAATAAAAACCCTTTGGAGGATGTTGCCCATATCAAAGCTAAGCGCGGTGTCATGGCAGCGGGTGAATGGTATGATTCAGCATACTTACAAGCCGCGGTAAGCCCCGGGTTGATACCCGGTATCCCTATTGTAGGGAATGTCATCTATGTCCGTCGGCCTGACAGCGGTTTCAACACTGAGATTGAAATTATTATCGAAGATAATTTTAGCGGTAAATTGCCGGATGATATTGATGGCATCACCGTAACAATCAAGGACCCGAACGGCGTTACAAGGCCCCTAATGCTTCCGGCCCACAGATATTTGGAGCAGTTTAAAGATTTTTGGTATGGAATTGAGGGACCTCCTGCGCTGGGCAAATATACCTTTCAGGTTACCGGCAAAGGATTGAACGGGACGGCCACCGATTTTCAAACCGTAAACAGAACGATCCCGTTTCCAGATATTAACACCTTCTCGCCTGCCGAAGGGGAGACGCTTACGTCCAAAACGCCTGCCTTTTCATGGGCAATGGTAGAATATCCGGATTGCGAAATTTACTATCGCCTGGTAATCAATGATCCCGCCGGGAAACGGGTATATAGCACCCGCCGGGGCCAGAACATGCTTTCCCATACCGTCGCCGAAGGCATTTTAAAACCGGGAAAAACCTATCAATACAAAGTTCGCGCAGCGGATAGTGAAGATTGGGTTGAGATGCAGAATCGGTCCGATAGTAGGAGCTTAACCTTCACGATGGCCAAAAAGCTTGAATGAAAAGTTTGGAATTTGAGTCATTGTATTGAGATGGGTTCTATCAATTCTCCCTGCCATTTTACTTCTGATCCGAATTTGGTACTTGA
This sequence comes from Deltaproteobacteria bacterium, assembly GCA_019310665.1. GTDB lineage: Bacteria > Desulfobacterota > Desulfobacteria > Desulfobacterales > JAFDCJ01 > JAFDCJ01. The sequence goes on along the minus strand of JAFDDW010000217.1, from coordinate 5,020 downwards.
ATTTAAGGCAGGATTTGTATATTTGAAATGTCGTCGTCTGAATTGGAAATGGAGGTAAAATGAAGCCGAGCATACTCACAGGCGGTAAACAGCTCTATTTTGCAACGAAACGGGTCCTCAAAATTATATCCTTATTTTTTATCCTGACGGGCCTTCTGGTTTTTGACGGTCCGTTGGCCCCAGGTCCGGCCCTGGCAGCTGAATCCACCGTCAATTGCGACGCGCATAAAGGCGTATGCTCGCAATCTTCGGGGGATCTTACCGTTTCCCTTGAGATTACCCCCCGGCCCGTGAAAGCCATGCAGGATCTGGTCTTTAAAGTATCCATAGAAGGCGCCTCGCCGGCCAAACATCCCCATATCGACCTGGGCATGCCTGCCATGAAAATGGGCCCGAATCAAGTGTGGTTGAAACCAACCGGCCCGGGGACTTACGAGGGAACCGGTGTGATTGTTCGTTGCCCCAGCGGCAAGAGAACCTGGTTTGCAAATGTCATAGTCCCCGAATCGGGTGAGGTTAAATTTATCTTCAATGTCATTTATTGATCCCCTTTACCCCGTATTTTTAGCCACCGGATTTGCGGTGGGTTTCGGCCATTGCATCGGAATGTGCGGGCCTATTGTCGTCTCCTTATCGCTCAATCTTAAAGATAAAAATATTTTATTACCCCACCTGCTTTACAATTCCGGCCGGGTGGTCACCTATGGTGTTTTGGGCGGTGTCATGGGGGCCACTGGCTCGTTCACCCTGGTTGCCGCCCATATCGCCGAAATCCAAAAAGGCGCCATGATTTTTGCCGGGGTCCTGATCATTATCATGGGACTGGCCATGAGCGGCTGGATTTCTTTCGGACAGGTGTTTGGTAATTCCTACAACCCCGGTGGATTTATCTCAAAGGGATTTCGGAGGCTGTCACAGATAAAATCCCCTGCCGCCTATTTTCCGATCGGGTTGCTGCTGGGACTGCTGCCCTGCGGTCCTGTCTATACCGCCTTGCTGGCAGCCGCCGGTGCCGGAATGGAAGCCGCCGGCACCCTCGAGGCAATTATTAAAGGTATGGGCGTGATGATATGCTTCGGCCTGGGCACTGTGCCGGCTTTATTTCTGGTCGCCAAACTGGCCGATATGGGCTGGTTGAAAAAAAGAGAGATTATATATCGTATCGGTGCCGTACTCATGGTGGCAGTCGGCATCTATTTTATCATCAAGGGCATTCGGTATTAACGCTGGTTTTGTTTTGCAAAATGTTTTTTAATTTATTACGGTAACACCTGAGTTCAAATTCGCCGCGTGCCCTACTAATGCGAGCGAAAATAAGTAGACATCGGGTTGAGCAATATTTTCAGCAGTTGATAGGTCTAAATTAAAATGATCGCATTAGTAAATGCCTTCTCAAACTAAAAAGACTAGACCGCATGACCAAAGTTGTGGACCTTAAAGCCTATCGCATCCGGGCGCTGGAACAAAGAGGTTTCGGGCCCTGGCAAAAACGTTTTTCAGAATCGTTTGATTCCAGTACCCGGCTTTCAGATCTTTCCGATAAAACCCTTTACTATCTGTCGCAACCCGGTGAAAACAGTTCCCACGCATACTACGAACTTATCATGGGCATCCGGGGTCTTGGTTTGGCATCAGAATTTCACTACCTTGGCAACCCGGATCAAATGCGAGTGGTCGATATTCATCTCTTTTTAGTCGATCAGCTGCGCTTTGAAATGATGCGACGATTAGAATGGATCCTAGCTTTTGAAGGGCAGCGTTACAGCCTGTTGGAAATGGTGCAGGAGTTTGATAAAATAAAAAAAAGACGCGGGGGACATCCACCGGGTCTGGAACAGTCGAATGCGAACTATACAGAATATATGCAGCTAACCGACGGCGATAAAGAGGTATTTATACGCCGTATGCTGCAGGAGGCACTTGACAGCTTTAAAAAAAGGCTTTGACCATCAGTTCTTATGGTTTCCATCCCCAATGCGGCAGTTGCTATCCGGTTTGAGGTTTTATTCCTCAGGGCATGACTGCTGAGCCCTTTTAATTCCATTTGCGTGACGGAAGGACCCATCGTCTAGGTTGCCAGTCGGATACATCAGTATAGCAGCCTGCCACTTTAGGGACTTATTTTTCTGCAAATCACAGATAGAGTCGGAAAGACGTCATCAATTCGGCCGATTCATATCCACAGCTTTCCAACACCAAAGAACTACTCGGCCGGGATATAGGGAATTTCCGCGCCCCACCATCCTTCTGATTCAGATTGTTTCAAATCTTCATTTGAGGGATTGTTGTATCCCCACCAGCTAAAGGTCATGTGATCATTCGTTTTATAAATGGTGTCGTGTTTGTACCATTCGGCGGTGCAACCCGCTAGAAAAAACGCAATGATCAGTAGAAAAATAACTTTTTTCATGATCGAACCTCCTTTCAAAAAAAAAACAGAATCGAATCTGACCCACCGACTGTTTTAACCTGCCGCATATTATAAACATTTTGAAAAAAAAGTCCATAGAAAAATTAATAAATGAAACAAATTTTCAATATGAACCCCTTTCATTATTTGTCAACCAACCGCTGTCCATCGCAACTATCTGAAAAATCATTCAATTTCCATAACGGGCTTAAAAAAAAGTAAAGTTCGGTAACCAAATTACCGATACTCGTTAAAACTCCATGAATAAATTCCCTGGAGTCCAACGGGGTGCGTAGATTTAACTATTTTAAATTATTGAAATTTTCGCACTAGAAGAAACTAATCAATCGCTATTCAAAGCCCCGGATCATTATATGATTTCTACCCGAAGGATGAAATATCTTGCATTATTACTGGCTGTGTGTTGCCTGGCAGTTGGGTGTGCAACAGCCCCGCCGATTTCAATTAACGAGGCAATTGCGGACGGTGAAGATGAAAAAATTCTTTGGCGCCGGGCCCAGGAAGAACAACAGGTCATAAATAACAGCGGTCTGCTCTACGAGGATGCAGAGCTTAAAGCCTATCTTGATGATGTTGCCAAAAAGCTTCAAGCGTATACACATTCGCCTGACATTTCCTTTGATATTAAAGTCGTCAATGATCCAAATTTAAATGCCTTTGCCTTCCCCAACGGTGTCATCTATATCCATACCGGGGTTCTATCCCGCCTGGATAATGAGGCCCAGTTGGCTGCCCTGCTGGCCCATGAAATGACCCACTGCACCCACCGCCATTCATTGAGGGTCATAAAAAGTATCAATGACCGTCCCGGGTATATGGCTGCCGTCAGGCAATCTCTAAAAAAAATCGCTATGGTTCAGGATCTGGCCCGAATACTGGGAGTGAATGGATCGATAGCTGCTGTAACCGGCTACACCCGTGAGTTTGAAGCCGAAGCCGATCGCGTCGGGCTTGACCTCATAGTCAAAGCAGGCTATGATCCTAGGCAGGTCCTGAATCTTTTTGAACACCTGCGACAGGAAATCGAAATCAAGGGTATCAAAGAGCCCTTTTTCTTCGGAACCCATCCCAGCGTAGAGCAGCGCATAGAGAACGTCAGCCGTTGGCTGGCCACCGAATATTCAGGTAACAAGGCCGGCATAAAAAATACCGAAATTTTCCGAACCCGGCTGAACAAACTGGTCCTGGCCAATGCCCGGCTGGATCTCCGAATGGGCCGGTTTTATGTTGCCCAGAAGGGCGCGGAAAAATATCTGCGCCAAAATCCGTATGATGCCGGCGCCTACTACCTGCTCGGTGAAATATACAGGCAGCAAGGCCGGCAGGTTGATACCCAAAAAGCCATCACGCATTATGAGAAAGCCATTGCCCTGGATCCGACGTTTTCCGCACCTTACAAAGCCATGGGATTGATACACTATAAGGAAGGTGAGCGGCGTCTGGCACAAAAATTTTTCGAATCATGCCTGGTGCTTGCACCCGATGCACCTGACAAAGCCTATATCCAGGGGTACTTGCAAAGATGTATCAACAACGGAGAAGAATCATGAAAAAAATACTGCTCCTTTTTATTTCTTTGGGTCTGATTTTCGGCTGCGCGTCGGCAGCGAATAAACGCAGCCTCAAAGGTTTACCTGATGGCGGCATCTCAGTTGATATACCCCAGGGATGGTATAAGCCGAAATATGAAAAGAGATATCTTATCACAAAATGGGAAAAAGCCACTCTGGGGTACGTGTTTATCCAGCAGCGCCCGATTGATCGCCCCTTCAACCACACCAAAAAGAAGTTAAGAAAGCGAATGCTGCCCCTGGAATCGGCCGGCATTATTATTGACGAAATTTCCTCTGACCGCAAAATCATGAATTTCAGAGTGTTAGAAAATACCCCTGCCCTCATAGACGGGCATGCCGGCTTCAAAATTTTATTTACCTACAAGAACAAAAAGGGATTTGCGTACAAAACACTTTATTATGGTTTTATAAGCGGTAACTCATTTTTTAATTTGCGTTACAGCGCAGGTATTCAGGACTACTATGATAACGGTATCGCAGATTTTAAACAAATGCTAACCAGCTTTAAGCTAGTTAAAGGATAGCTAGAAAATAAAACCCCAATACTTAAAAAAGATCCTTTGTCACCAGCGACAAAGGATCTTTTTTTAACTACTTACAAACTTCAACAAACTTAAGTTTTCCCCTTCCAAACTCTACCAGCGTGTCTGCGGCGATAGTCAGTCCCTCCTTGAGATATTGACCTGCAATACCGGGAACCGCATAGGCGTAGAACAGAACATTTACGGTTTCCTCCCGTACGCGGGTTTTTTCATCAGCCCCCTGGCAGAGGACACAGACGATTTCCTTTTCATCCCGTAACACAATCTCACCTTCTCTGGTGATAAACTCGCGTCCCCCCATTCCGGCACAGATTTCACCCCCATCGGCCACATCCAGGGCCAAATTACCGTTAAACTGCTTGAAATCAGTAACCGCCACCAGGATGCCGGCACACATTTCGGCCATAAAATGGGCATCCACATAGAGGGAGTAGCGGGGAAATCCGCTGTTAACCGTTCGCTTGAGATGTTTG
>JAFDDW010000216.1 GCA_019310665.1 Deltaproteobacteria bacterium | reverse complement strand
CTCCCGCAAGGGGTTAAAAGATATTAAAGAAAAATTATCAAAGCGAATTGTAACCAGCGGCTGCGGCCAGGGGACCCTTTTTAGTTGCAGCCTGGACAAACTTTATGAAATTAAACTTTCCAATTTCAAGCTCCGACAATCGACGATATATGCATTACTGAAAGAGTTAACCAAATACAATCAGATTTATAAAGAAGGGGGATCTGTACATGGTTGCGGCCTCTGTCAAAACAGCAAAGTTTTAATATTCATCGAAGATGTGGGGCGGCACAATGCCGCCGATACAATCGGGGGGAGGATGTGGATTGAAGGAATAACGGGCGCTGATAAGATTTTATATACGACGGGACGTTTAACTTCCGAAATCGTAATGAAAGCTGCCCAAATGACAATCCCGGTACTGTTGTCAAGATCAGGAATGACACATATGGGTTTGGAGCTTGCCCAGGACCTCGGAATAACGTTGATTGCACGTGCAAAAAGAAGAAAATTTTTCATTTACCACGGAGAAGAAAATATTGTCTTTGACGCGCCTCTGAAAAAGTAATTTGGAATCAATAACTAAAACCTATCCTTTGCCGGATTCGGTTGCGGCTATCTATAACACACTGAAAAATTAATAAATTTTTGATAAACCTACAAGTCTACAAGCTTATGTCAATTTATTTTTTTTTGTAACCATTTAACCATCCCCGGCTCATTACAAGCAAATCTTAGCACGGCCAGAATCAAACTGGCTAAAAATATTTATATTATCAGGAGGTTAAATGGGACAACAGATTTCAAGAAGATTATTTCTCAAAGGGGGCCTGGCGGCGGCAGCCGGCGTGGCGGCCTCCAGCATTCCGGGAACTGAGGCCCTTGCCCGGCCTGATGAGAGCAAACAGCTGGCAACCTTGATTGACATCAGCAAATGCACCGGCTGCGAAGCCTGTGTGGATGCCTGCTCGGAAGTCAATTCCGCAAAATATCCCGATCCGCAAAAACCATTTCCGAAAATGTACCCCAACCGGGTGCCGGTGGAAGACTGGTCCGATAAGCAGGATGTAAACGATCGTTTGACCCCCTATAACTGGCTGTATATCCAGCACGCCGAAGTTGAGATCAACGGCGAAGAAACTGAGTTGACCATCCCCCGGCGCTGCATGCACTGCGCCAACCCGCCTTGCGTCAAGCTTTGCCCCTGGGGAGCGGCTAAACAGCTGGAAAACGGCATTTCAAGGATCGATTCGGACCTCTGCCTGGGAGGGTCCAAATGCAAAAAAGTCTGTCCCTGGGACATCCCCCAACGTCAAACCGGAACGGGTCTGTACCTGGATCTTATGCCTTCCATGGCCGGCAACGGTGTCATGTACAAGTGCGATCGGTGCTACGAAAAAGTCGCGGAAGGTGAGCTGCCGGCCTGCATCGAAGCCTGCCCCGAAGATGTCCAGACCATCGGACCCCGGGATGAAATCATAAAAAAGGCCCATGCCCTGGCCAAAGAAATTAACGGCTACATCTATGGAGAAAATGAAAACGGCGGGACCAACACCATTTATGTCTCACCGGTTCCCTTCGAAGAACTCAACAAAACCATTGAAAAAGGCAAGGGAAAGCCCCACCTGGAGCCGGTAAAAGATACCATGGCCCAGGCTAATAATCTGGCGGCGGCCATGATTGTGGCCCCCATTGCCGGCATCGCGGCAGCGGTAGGGAAATATTACAAACGGACGAGGTAGTTTTTAACCGAATCAACCACTTAACGGTATTAGTCATAAAGGAGTTTATTCGATGAATCACGGTCAACGCAACACCAGGGCGATCAGCTTACCGGGTCGCTGGTTTTATTTGATAACGATTTTTTTTCTGACCCTGTCCGGTTTTGGCCAGATGCCTATTTTCAAACGTTATTATATCGCCGACATCCCCGGACTGGGCTGGCTGGCACAATTTTTTGTGACCCACTATATCCACTACCTGGGTGCCATATTATTTTTGGCTTTCGCCGCCTATATGATCATTGACTATCTGGTGTTAAAACGCAAATCCAGACAAATGACGGCGACCGGGTATGTGCGCGGCGCCCTGCTTGTCGGTATCCTGGCCAGCGGAATATTCCTTGTGATCAGGAATTTAGCCGGATCAAATTTTTCATCCAGTTTTATTATTTTTCTGGATCTCAGCCATCTTGGACTTGTCATGGCTTTTTTGTTTGTCAGTTTGTATTGCCTGATCTTTAAAAAACATTGGACAACTGAACGATAACAGCGTATTTAAATACGAGGAGATAGCCAATGAAAGACATATTAATCGTTATGGCAATCGTAGGCGCATGGTTTGTACTTCAGCGATATGTATTGCCGAAGCTCGGAATACCCACCTGACTGCAGAACTCTTGTCAGGTGACAAGCAGAGATGACAACAGAAAAGAATCCGACCCCCCAGCAAATCAAAGATAAAGATTTCGATCTGATACAGGCCATTAACTCCGGAGAGGTTGATAAGTTTCAGGACCTTGTCAAAAGGTATGAAGCGAAACTTTACAATTTCAGTTTACGGATGTGTCGGGATCCCAGCGATGCCGAAGACATGATACAGGACACATTCTTAAATGTCTTCAGATACTTAAAAAATTTCAGATACGAAACCAAATTCAAAAACTGGCTGTATAAGGTGGCCGCCAGCACCTGCTTCAAAAAAAGGCGCAAGTCCAAATTTGCCCCGGACAAAGAACTGTCTTTAGAAGAGTTTTTGCCCAATGATGAAGCCGAAAAACCGGATCATGTCCCGCAATGGGCCTTAATGCCCCTGGACAAGCTGCTCAACGAAGAGCTTGCCGGCGTTATTAACAAGACCATCATAACTCTGCCCAAAAAATATCGTATGGTCATCCTGTTACGGGATATCGAGGGATTCAGCACGACTGAAAGCGCCCAGATTCTTAATCTATCGCCATCCAACGTAAAGGTGAGACTCCACCGGGCCCGGCTTTACTTAAGAGAGAAATTGAAAGGATATTTTGAAAATGACCGGTGACGATCATCATGACCATAAGCATTGTCTGGAGATGTTTGAGAAACTCTCGGAATATATCGATGGTGAACTGGATCATGCGACCTGTGCGAAAATCGAAGAACACGCCAATAATTGCGTGGCCTGCTTCTCCTGCATGGAAACTCTGAAAAGAACAGTGGCCCTCTGCAAAAATGTAAAGGACCAACCGATCCCGCAAGAATTCTCTAAAAAATTACAAGAAATTATTCGTAAAGTTGTACCGATATCTTAGCGGCTTCGTTTTTCCTGAGAGAAAGATGATAGCCCCTGACTTTGACTGCGATGAGATCATCCTGTGGATTTTGACCTTCGACTTCGATGATACTTCCCGAAGAAATTCCCAACCCGGATAATCGACTGTCTAATTCACTGTGCTCCTGGATTTCGTGAATTTTACCTCTTTGTCCGGGACCCATTTCTTTTAACAGCACCGTCTCGTTTCGTGAATTGCGAATGAGCACTTCTCTTTTCTTTAGATCCTCGAGACACAATGAGATAGAGCTGGCACACCGGGCAGACGTATCGCCGTGCTCACAATGCCGCCGGAATCCACTGATCCATTCTCTACCACCCCGGGGGCATATTTCTACAAATTCCACAAAATTGATAATCCGGTCTAATATTTCATTTGAGATGGCATGTTCGATTTTGCAGGAGGCTTCTTCAGCTTCAGTTTCATCCACTAAAAGGATTTTTACAAAAAAGTCTTTCAGGGTTTCATGCCTTCGAACAACATCTTTGGCTAAAACTTTACCTTTGTCAGTCAGGGTAATAATGTCGTAAGGCGCATAATTCACATATCCCTTTTCCGAGAGTGACCGCAGTGCGCCCGTTACCGAGGATTTGTTGACCTTCAGCCGATCGGCAATGTCCTTGGCTCTGGCGGCCTGCTTCTCGGATGAAATGTGAAATATGGCCTCCAGATAATCTTCCATATTCGAACTGAGGGCGGCTCTATGTGCCATTGTTACCTTCCATTGATTCGTTTATTTTTTTAGCTTGTGGCAAATCACAGGAAGATGCATCCGTTGGGCAAGAGGTGCATCCACAGCTGCATTTGTCCTTTTTTTTATATTTTTTATAGTAGCTGCGACCGAGGTAAAAAGCCGCCAGCCCGACAATTAAAATGACAATTAAATTTTCCATATTTCTTCACCGCTATAATTTCTATTGATCCGCCGGCGGATCAATAGAAATTAGTTAATTGATCAGCACGCCCAGTGCCGATCCCGTTTGGAAAATGAGAACGGCTAAACCAAAAGCAAACAGGGTATTAAAAATAATTGCAAAAGCGCCCCATTTCCAGGTGCCGGATTCTCTGGCAATGCAGACGACCGTCACAAAGCAGGGGGCGTAAAACATGCTGAAAACAATCAGGCCCAAAGCCATCAAGGGGGACCAGTTGGGATCTTGGGCCAGGGTTTCGGAAAGAGAACCGCTTTTTTCCGGATCAGTTTCTCCTAACGAATAGGCCGTACCAAGGGTGGACACCATAACCTCTTTGGCAGCGAATCCCCCGATCAGGGCGACATTGGTGCGCCAATCAAATCCGGCCCATCTTGATACTGATTCAAGTGCCGTCCCGATGCGACCGGCAACCGAATATCTCAACCTCGTTTCGGCTTCTTTATGATTTAAGCTCTGCAACTGTATTTTTGAATTGAGCGCTTCCCGGGAAAGGCCGGTTCCTTCACGAGGGTTTTCCAGCTCACCTTTTACCGTAGCAGGTACTGAGAACAGCAAGGACTGACGCTGGGTTTCAAATTCCTGTACCTTTGATTCCGGAAGCATGGGGAAGGTCATCATAGCCCATAAGCCTTTTTAATATATTGCCAGGTTCTCTCCCAGGTATGGATCGCCAATCCTTTAAAGGTCGGCATCCGATAGGGGGGCAGTTCCATTATAAAGGGCGTGGAAGCCCCTTTAACGAGGGTAACCCGCAGCAGCTTGGCAACCAGCAAAGCGCCGGTCCAGGCCCCCAGTGTAATGCCAAACATGATCGCGGCCTCATATTCGGCAAAAAACGCAGCTATCAAAAGCGCAAATAACGGCAGTTTGGCCCCGCAATTCATAAACGGCACGGTTAACAAGGTCGCCAGGCGTTCGCGCGGGGATTTCAAGGTCCGGGTGGCCATCACACCCGGGACCGCACATCCCCCGGCAATGCCGCCGGAGACAATAAACGCCATCACCGAGCTGCCGTGCAGACCGAAAATTCGAAATACTCTGTCCAGCATAAAGGCGACCCGGGCCAGATATCCGGAATCCTCGAGAAACGCAATTCCAAAAAACATGAACATAATCAGGGGCACGAAGCCCAGCACCCCGCCGACGCCGCCAATAATTCCGGATACGACCAGGGATCGGAGCAGGCCATCGGGCAGAATGGTGTACAACCCATGACCGAGCCATCCGAAAAAGCTCTCCAACCAGGCCACCGGCATTTCGCTGTATGTAAAAACCAGATGAAACAAACCCGCAATGACGACCAGCATGATGATGGGTCCCAGAAAGCGGTTGGTTAACACCTTGTCAATTTTGTCGGAAGTGTAAAGCCGGTTTTGATCATATTTTTGAAAGATTACCCCCTGCTTAAGGATGGACTTGATATAACCATAACGCTGGTCGGCAATCATGGCTTCCGGGTAAGTGTCCAGAGTATTCAGCAGGTGATTCGCTACTTTTTTGACCATTTCCTCAAGTCCGGCCGCCAGTTCGGGATTTAATTTTTTCCCCTGGCTCAGAATCTGTTCATCCTTTTCCATGTACTTTAAAGCGATCCAGCGCGCCGGATAGGTGTCAGTCAGAAAGCTGTTGGCCTCGATCTCTTTTTGCATATCGAGCATGACGCGATCAACATCATCGCCATAGGATATTTTAAGCGCATCGAATTCCCTTTTTTCCTGCACAATGTGGGCCGCGCTTTCCATCAGCTTTTTCTTGCCCTGGCCGGTCCGGGCAATGGTGGGCACTACCGGCACGCCTAAAAGAGTGGACAGTTTCTCGGCATTTATCTTGATGCCCCTCTTTTTAGCGACATCAATCATGTTCAGGGCGATGCATACCGGAATGCCCATCTCGAGAAACTGGACAGCGAGATACAGATTTCGCTCCAGGTTGGATGAATCCACAATGTTGATGACCACTTCCGGTTTTTGGTCGACCAAATAATCCCTGGCAACCACTTCCTCCAGCGAGTAGGCCGTGAGCGAATAGGTTCCGGGCAAATCAACAATGTGTAATTTGAAATCTTGGTGGGTGTAAGTGCCTTCTTTTTTCTCGACCGTCACACCCGGATAGTTTCCGACATGCTGCCGCGCACCGGTTAGTTCATTGAACAGGGTCGTTTTCCCGGAGTTCGGATTGCCGGCCAGCGCAACCGTTGCCTGCATTATTCTTCAACCTCCACTTCAATATAATCGGCTTCACTATTTCTCAAGGTGAGGGTGGCCCCTCGAACTCTCAAGGCCACCGGATCGTAAAGCGGCGCCCGGCCCTGGATCCGGATTTCAGTTCCCGGGACCAGGCCCATGTCCCGGAGACGCCTGCCAAGATCACCTGTCACCTTAATCGACGCAATCATTCCCTCTTGATTATCTTTCATCTGGCGCAAGTTCATCCGCATTTCAAAGAAAACCTCCTGGTGTCGTAAATAAAATTATAAACAAGATTTAAAAAGTTAGTTACACCAAACTTTATACGTTGTCAATAAAAATATTTAATAGACTTAACTTTGTTGTAATAGATAAAATAACCAGAAAATCTAAAATTTCAAGTGGGTTAAACCAAATATACCTTAATTTGGCAATAGGACGTGCCGGTCAGGACGAATAATGAATGTCGAATGTCGATTGACGAATGTCGAAGGAAGGAATTCTATCGATTTTTATTAATTCAAAAGACAAAGCGCAGCGATTCCACCCTTCGACATTCGATATTCTGCGGTTCTGCGGTTCGCTGTTGGGCGCCCCTGCTGCCCCAATGGGGCTATTTTTTCTAGTACGATTTTTGGTAGGTTGGGTAGAGCCCCATCGATAATGTTGGGTTTCTCCGCCTCCGGCGGACCAACCTACGAAAATCAAGCATCTGTCGAGACATGATCTAAAGGGGCGAAACCCAACTAATCTAATTAGCCTGGTTTTCGTTCAACCACTAATTAAGATTTTCGTTACGAGTACAAAAACGGCCGTTCGACCTCCTCGACAAGCTCGGGATTTTCAACAGGCTCACGGCCCTGAGCGGAGCCGAAGGGCCGTTCGACGGGCTCACGGTCCTGAGCAAAGTCGAAGGACTGAAAAGAAACAGAAATAGTAAGCAAATGAAATTAAATTGCGGAGCGCAGCGACATCATTATTCGATGTTCGATGTTCGATGTTCAGTTGGCCCTTTGCC
>JAFDDW010000215.1 GCA_019310665.1 Deltaproteobacteria bacterium | reverse complement strand
ATCGGCATGCAGATTCGGGATATCCTTGAACCAGCCGGCTTGCTGTATGGCCCGAAACTGGTTGGTATCATCCGTGCAGAACCTGGCGGTTTCGTGCATGGCCGCCGGCTGCCAGTAGGCGTCGTAATCCACCAGGGAGGCAAAGGCACCTTCATCCAGCCAGCCGGGCTGAATTGTGGCATGGGGGGGTTGCATCATCGGTCCGGCCGTTACCACGATATCACAGCCGGTCACAGCCTCCTGCGGTGTTTTGACCGGCACAACTTCCAATTCAAAATTAGTGCTGACTTCCTGGGCATATCGTTTACGGGCTTCTTCGCTGGCATCATAGGCCATCACCTTTTTGATGGGAAATAGCGCTTTGAATGCCTCGGCATGGCTGCGGCCCTGCACGCCGCACCCCAACATCCCCATCACGGATGATTCCGGTCGTGCCAGATAGCGGGCGGAGATCGCTGAAGCCGCACCGGTTCGCTTGGCCGTAATCCACACACAGTCCATCACTGAAAGCGGCAGGCCGGTTTGCACATCGTTGAAAATCAGCAAGCCTGAAACATAGGGCAACCCCCGGGAGGGATTTTCCGGAAAGCCGCTGACCCATTTGATTCCCGCAGATTTCAGATCGGGAATAGAGGCCGGCATGGCGTGGATAAAACTATCCCCGCCGCCGGGGTGGATACCCGGTTTGGGCGGCATCTCGGTGCGGCCTGCGCCTTTGGCGTGAAACATTTTTTCCATCGATTCGATAATTTCGGGCATTGTTAAATCGACATCAACAACATCCTGGTATGACAGGTAAAGCAGGCGATTTTTTTCCATGATTCCGTGTCCCTCCGTGGTGTGCTGTTTTAAGACTTGATCCAGACGATGAGTTCCGTTAGATTCAGTTTGTTTCGAGCTATAAAGCGGTTGTTAAAAAAACGATCCGTTTCTCGAGCGTTTTTTTCTACAACCACTTATACCACCCTTCCGTATTTCGGAACTTATTTTTTAAAAGCGGTATAACGGTAGTCGGGCAAGCCTGTCAAGGGAATACAGAATCAGGTTGCCCGCGCCTGTTGGCATGCGGAAGAGGGCATATAAAAAAGGAGAATACTGCAATGGCTGATTTTTATCAATTTCTGGCAGATAATCAAATCGAATACGAACGCCACGACCACCCACCGGTGTATACGGTGGCCGATGTTGAGCGCCTGGTGCCGACCTTGCCGGCCGTCAAAACCAAAAACCTATTTTTGCGTGACAAAAAGGGGCGGCGGCACTTTCTGGTGGCTGTTCCGGCCCAAAAGCGGGTGAACATAAAGGCCCTGGGCGCGATAATCGGCTCCGGTCATTTGAGTTTTGGTTCACCGGACCGGCTCAAGAAACATCTGGGGGTTGATCCCGGGTCGGTTACGGTTCTGGCTACCATCAATGACCCGCAGCATGCGGTGGAGTTAATATTCGATGAAATATTGTGGAAGGAGGAGGCCTTTCAGTTTCACCCCCTGGTCAACACCAGCACTCTGGTCATATCCCGTGAGAATCTCCAGCGGTTTTTTGGATTAACCGGACATGAGGTGAGGCTAATCGACGTTCCGTCGCAAGATTAGTTGAATAGTTGATAAGTTAAGGGAACTAATTTGTGAAAAATTGCAGGGCAGCTAAGAGGATAAACTTAAAACCAGGATAAGACTAAATCCCGAAACTCCTGATCCGATCCAGGCGGCTGATGATTTCGGTGACGCGGATGCCGTATTTTTCTTTTTGTACGACAACCTCTCCTCTGGCAATCAGCGTGTCGTTCGCCAGGATATCCACCGGCTCTCCCTCCAGTTTGACCAATTTAACTGCAGATCCTGGTCCGAGGTTGAGCAATTCCTGGATTTGAATTTTTGTGCGGCCCAATTCAACCTTAATTTCCAACGGAATATCGAGCAAAAAATTGAGATCGACATCTTCAGAGATTTTTGAATCCTGCTTTGTTGTTGTGGATTGACTTTCTTGCGGATTTTCTTCGCCATCTTCGGCGTCCGGCTGCGTTTTGAGGCCAATCTCAACAAAGATCCAATCTTGCTGGTGCATGAAAACAAAACGCTCAAACCGTTCCATGTTCAAGGAATTGATAGTGAAGTCGCTCCCATAAGGCATTGAAAGCTCACAGGCGAGACCGGCATCATTCAAAGCGGATTTGAGGTTACCGCCGACGATAGTGCTGATTTCTGAGAGCAGATCTTTGATTTCCCTGTCGCCTTCGAGCTTCTCGGGCTCCATATCGAGCATATTGGCGGTCATCAGGCGGGCGAGGCCGGAGGTTATCTGAATATTTAACATGCCGGCAACATGGCCGGTGAAGTTTGCTGCGGCGACCACAAGGTCGGCGTCGCCGGTATCCTGCGGTTCGGAATCGGAATGCTCGATTTTCATCGACACCATGGTGTCGAAAACTTGGACCATGGACTCGATGATGTGGGACTTAATATCAAAATTTTCTATATTGCTCATACAACGTTCCGAACTAGTTCCTTATCCTTGTTAGATGGAGAGGTAATTCTCATCCGACGAAATTTGGGGTTTGTTATGCCAGTGAAAATAACGTATCGTATAAACCAATGGGTCAGAATTGTTGAGAATGCAATATTTATTCCACAAATATTGTCTGATGGACGTATGCAGGCGAGATGGGTTGATTAATTGAGTTTTTATAATTTTTCAAGATAGTTATATTACCCCAAGAAGCTCATCAACAAGAGGGATTTTTCAGGAGTTAACGCACTGGACCTCTAAAAAGGATCAAGTTGGCATCCGGTGCGTTGATGATATGACGGTCGCAACCTTTACGGAGTAAACATTGATCGGAATCATGGCTGACAGCCACGGGCAGGCCGACACCATCCGGGATGCCCTTGCGGTTTTTGCAAGCGCAGGTTGTGGTTCTATTTATCACCTTGGTGATGTGTGCGATACCAACCTTCCTGAAACCGCCAATACCTGTATGCGCCTTTTGCAGGACCATCGCGTGATAACGATTAAAGGCAACAACGATCAAGTGATCGTTGCCAGTCACATGGGACGGGAAAAATCACCGGTTTCACAAACGGTTTTGCGATCGCTTCAAAACCTTGATCTGGTGAAAAATTCTGGCAATGCGATTTTTATACATTCATTGCCCTTTGCTCGCGAACTGGGTCTGGCCAGTATGATCGGTACCATGGGTCCACAGGAAATCGGGCGCTTTTTTAAAGAGTTCCCCGGGCGTATCCTGTTTCGAGGTCACAGTCATTCCCCGGAAATCGCCTGGTTGAGTGGCGGACAGGTGCAAGTCAAGTCTCTGGTTGCAGGAGCAAAACTAGATTTATCGGAAAGAATCCCCTGTGTGGTCACCTGCGGTGCCCTGACCCGGGGGCTGTGTATGATCTGGAACCCGGCAGAAAATGATATTGAAAGCATTTCGTTTCGTTGAAATCCCGCTGGAAAATGCCTAAATTCAGATATCGTTCAATAAACTATTCAACGAGGTCTGAATTCCTCTTCCCGCAGAACTTTTCTTAGTATCTTGCCGACACCGGATTTGGGCAGTTCTTCTCTAAATTCCCACTGAGTGGGGAGTTTATATTCAGCCAGCCTGGCTTGGCAGTACGCCATCAATTCCTGGGTCGAAACAGATTCACCAGTCGCCGTCACTACAAATACTTTTACCTGCTCACCGCGGGTTGGATGGGGGATACCGATGGCGCAGGCCTCTTTGACTTTAGGATGGCTGTACAGGACCTCATCGATCTCGCGTGGATAGATATTGTGGCCTCCGGAAATGACCATGTCTTTTTTTCGATCCACTATGTAGAAATATCCGTCTTTGTCCATACGGGCGATATCGCCGGTGAAAAGCCAACCGTCCTGGAGAGTTCGTGCGGTTTCTTGCGGATTTTTCCAATAGCCTTTCATAACCTGGGGACCTCGGACCAACAGTTCACCGGTTTCACCTACCGGAACATCGCCTGTGCCGTCTATGAGGTCTACAATCCGGCACTCGGTATCCGGGAAAGGAAGCCCCACACTCCCCACTTTACGAACACCATTAAAAGGGTTGGCATGGGTAATGGGCGAAGTTTCGGTTAATCCGAAGCCTTCAGAAATAGCGGTTCCGGTCAATCCCTCAAACTTTTTGATCACTTCCAGGGGCAGGGGGGCACTGCCGGAGAAGCAGCCTTTTATACAATTCATTTTGGTTTTGTGAATATTCGGATGATTGAGCATGGAAATATACATGGTCGGAACCAGTGGCGCAAAGGTGGGTCGGTATTTGCGAATAGCCGCCAGCAGGTTCTCGGGCCGGGGGTTGGGGATCAGTATATTGCTCCATCCGGCGAAAATGGCATTGTTCATGGAGCAGGTCAGACCAAAAGAATGAAAAAAAGGAAGGGCTCCCAGGATGATTTCATCTTGGCCGGCGAATTGGGGAAACCAGGCATCGATTTGCTGGGCCTGATAGCTCAAATTGGCGTGACTCAGCATAACACCTTTGGCAACACCGGTGGTACCGCCCGTGTATTGAATCATCGCCACATCTTCCATCGACACGGTAGTCCGACGTTGGTTGGCGGAATAGTTGGAAAGTACATTTTTCCAGCGGTATACATTTTCTGCCGGTTGGACACGCGCGGCCAAGCCCTTCCTCCGGGCGGACAGCGGGAAGAGCAGATTGCCGGTAA
The DNA here is from genome assembly GCA_019310665.1 of Deltaproteobacteria bacterium. Taxonomy (GTDB): domain Bacteria; phylum Desulfobacterota; class Desulfobacteria; order Desulfobacterales; family JAFDCJ01; genus JAFDCJ01. The sequence continues at coordinate 319 of JAFDDW010000215.1, read as the reverse complement.
AGGGAAGGTAGTCACCGAAAGTCGTATGGATAATCTGTTTGAGTTCGGTTCTCGGTCGCAAAGCAATCATTCGATCGGCCAGCAGATCCAGGGTGATGAGCAGGGTGGCGGCCGAGTCCTGAAACTGAAATTCCAGCTCGCGATCGGTGTGCTGAGGATTACACATAACCGCAATCGCACCGAGTTTCAATATGGCATAATAGCTGACCACACAGGGTATAACATTGGGCAAGAGGATGGCGACTCGATCCCCCCTACTTACATCCAAGGCACTCAAACAGGCCCCCAAGCGGTCGGTCATTTCATTGAGCTGCCGATA
>JAFDDW010000214.1 GCA_019310665.1 Deltaproteobacteria bacterium | reverse complement strand
GTAGAAAAATGACTAATGACTATTGTCTAATGAATAATGGAGGTATTCTGTCGATTTAAATTAATCTTTCGATCAAATAGCATCTATACAGAGTTGAAATCAGAATGAAAGGTGACGAACTTAAGAAGAGAACAAAAGGATTTGCGCATCGGTGTGTAAAATTGGCTATGGCACTGCCGGATACCCCGTTAGGAAATCATATTCAGGGACAGTTGATTCGATGCTCCACATCGGTGGCTTCAAACTATCGGGCTTCTTGCATTGCACAATCAAAAGCCAGTTTCATATCTAAATTAAGTATCGTAATTGAAGAAGCAGATGAGTCCATTTTCTGGTTGGAGTTTATCATTAATGAAAATCTACTAAAAAAACATCTAGCAGAACCGTTAATGAAAGAGGCCGAAGAACTAACTGCAATATTCATCACATCAAGGAAAACGGCTAGAAAGGACGATCTGGAATGACGAATGTCGATTGTCGATTGAATAATTAAGGAATGCTGTCGTTTTATATTGGAATTATTTATATAAAAACGGTGGAGCGAAGCGACTTCCTTAATTATTCATTAGTCATTATTCATTATTCATTTCAAAGGGGACCGCATGAGCTCACAAGTTTCATTATTCATTATTCATTTCAAAGGGGACCGCATGAGCTCACAAGTTGAAATCTATAAGCCTGAAAATAATATCCGGATGGTCACAGCCACATCCCTTTTCGACGGCCATGATGCCGCCATCAATATTATGCGCCGCATATTACAAGATACCGGGGTGGAAGTCATCCACCTGGGGCATAATCGATCCGTCCAGGAAATTGTGGATGCCGCCATTGAAGAGGATGTGCAGGGTGTCGCGGTGTCAAGTTATCAGGGCGGCCACCTGGAATTTTTCAAGTATCTGCTTGATCTTTTAAAGGAAAGAGGAGCACCGCACATCAAGGTTTTCGGTGGCGGCGGCGGTGTGATCATTCCCGAGGAAATAAAAGAACTCGAGTCCTACGGCATCACCAAGATATATTCACCTGAGGACGGTGCCAAAATGGGACTTCAGGGTATGATCAACCATATGGTCCAGAGCATGGATTTTTCCACCGTCAAAGAGGATCGATTTAATTTTGACGGCCTGTCGCCGGATAACAAGGGTCTGGTGGCCCACCTGATCACGGCCGCCGAGCAGGCCAAAGCCCGGGAGGATGGAAATCTTGCGGCCCTGCGCGCGGAACTGGCAAAAAAAATTGGCAAGCGCAAAATACCCGTTATTGGCATCACCGGTACCGGGGGCGCGGGGAAGTCTTCCCTGACCGATGAGATCATTTTGCGTATCCTGCATGATCTCAGTGATATCCATGTGGCCATCATCAGTTGCGATCCATCCCGCCGCAAAACCGGTGGTGCCCTTCTGGGTGATCGCATTCGGATGAATGCCATTGGCAGTCCGCGGCTGTATTTACGCTCTCTGGCGACCCGACAATCCCAAACAGAGATTCCCGCGGTACTCAATGATGCCATCAGCGCGGTAAAAGCGGCCGGTTTTGACTTGATAATCGCTGAAACAGCGGGAATCGGACAAGGCGACTCGAGCATCACCAACCTGGTGGATGTATCCATCTATGTGATGACCAGTGAATTTGGCGCCCCCTCACAGCTGGAAAAAATCGATATGCTGGATTTTGCCGACTTGGTGGTGGTCAACAAATTTGAAAAGCGCGGTGGTGAAGATGCCGTGCGCGATGTTCGCAAGCAGGTCCAGCGCAATCTCAAGGCATTTGATAAGGATCCGGCTGAATTGCCGGTCTTTGGCACCATCGCTTCCAGGTTTAATGATGATGGGGTTACCGCCCTCTACCACGCCCTTATCGATGTGATTCATACCAAAACCGGTGTCCAGTTTAAGGCCCGGATGCCTCGACCGCAGTCCAAAACCTCTTCATCCAAAACAATTATCATCCCTCCCGAACGTACCCGCTATCTGAGCGAAATCGGCGATACTATCCGTGGATATCATCAAACAACAGAGGAACAGTCCCAAAAGCTCAGAAATTTTTGGCATTTACAGGAAACGCATAAACGATTGGACGGCGCCCACCTCGAGGCGGAAGTCCCGGAAGTACTGGCAAGACTCAAAGAAGAAGTGCAAAAAGCCCAAGCCGACCTGGACCCGGAAACCCTTCAAAGCATAGACCAGTGGCAGGAGATAAGGGAAACCTATGCCAAAGACGAGCTGGTCTATCGGGTGCGCGAGCGGGAGATCAGAATTCCCCTGCACACCGAATCCATGTCGCACTCCCGTATTCCCAAAATTGCCCTGCCCCGCTTCCAGGACCCGGGAGAGCTTTACCGCTGGATGCGTGAAGAAAACGTGCCCGGCCGGTTTCCCTTCACAGCCGGGGTCTTTCCGTTAAAACGGGTGGATGAGGACCCCACCCGCATGTTTGCCGGTGAAGGTGACCCGGCGCGCACCAATCGAAGGTTCAAAATGCTGTCGGCCGATTACGAGGCCAAACGTCTTTCCACGGCTTTCGACTCAGCCACCCTGTATGGCTATGACCCGGATATTCGACCCGACATATACGGCAAGGTCGGAACTTCCGGGGTCAGTATCTGCACCCTGGATGATATGAAAGTACTCTATGACGGCTTTGAACTGTGTGCCCCCAGCACCTCCGTCTCCATGACCATCAACGGGCCGGCACCGATCATCCTTGCCATGTTTTTAAATGCCGCTATTGATCAGCAGGTCGATAAGTTCAAGGCTGAAAACGGCAAAGAACCCGCCCAAGAACAGTATCAACAGATTCGCGCGGACGTCCTCTCAAATGTCCGGGGCACGGTTCAGGCCGATATCCTCAAGGAGGACCAGGGGCAAAATACCTGTATATTCTCCATTGATTTTGCCTTAAAAATGATGGGTGATATCCAGCAGTACTTCATTGATAATAACGTCCGCAATTTTTATTCGGTTTCCATCTCCGGCTATCACATTGCCGAAGCCGGCGCCAATCCTATCACCCAGCTGGCGCTCACCCTGGCCAACGGCTTTACTTACGTCGAATATTATTTATCCCGGGGTATGCCCATCGATATTTTCGGACCGAATCTTTCCTTTTTCTTCTCCAACGGTCTGGATCCCGAATACAATGTTATCGGGCGGGTGGCCAGGCGCATCTGGTCCATTGCCATGCAAAAGAATTATGGCGGATCGGACCGTTCCCAGATGCTCAAATATCATATCCAAACATCCGGTCGTTCGCTTCACAGCCAGGATATTCAATTCAATGATATCCGTACGACATTGCAGGCCTTATGCGCCATTTATGATAATTGCAACAGCCTGCATACCAATGCTTTTGACGAGGCCATCACCACGCCATCGGCTGAATCGGTAAGGCGGGCACTGGCCATCCAGCTCATCATCAACCGCGAGTGGGGTCTGGCCACCAATGAAAATATGAACCAGGGCAGCTTTATATTTGAACAATTGACTGATCTGGTTGAAGAAGCCGTGCTGATGGAGTTTGACCGCATCACCGAACGGGGAGGCGTTCTGGGGGCAATGGAAACCGGCTACCAGCGCAGCAAAATCCAGGAAGAATCCATGTACTATGAAATGTTGAAGCACACCGGCAAGTTACCCATTATCGGTGTGAACACCTTCCGCGATCCGGACGGCGGTGAGATGTTCAGTGAAAGTATTGAGTTGGCCCGGGCCACCGAGGAAGAAAAACAATCACAGCTCAAGCGGCTTGCTGATTTCAAAAAGCGTCATAAAGATAAGGCTTCGGCGGCGCTCGAGCGCCTGCAAAACGCTGCGCTTTCCGGAGATAACATCTTTGCCGAATTGATGAATACCGTGCGTCTTTGCAGCCTGGGACAGATTACCCAGGCGCTGTATGATGTAGGGGGGAAATACCGCAGAAATATGTAATGAGATATAGGTGTCAGGTGTCAGGTGTTGGGTGTCAGGATTTGGATAAGTTTTAATTGCAACAATACTGATCGCACAATAATTAAATTCCAAATGACAAATCACAAATATCAAATAAATCACAATGACCAAAATTCAAAACCCCAAACTTATCGCTACATTGACTTAAATCTTTAAACCTCTTAACTATAATGTTTTGGTCATTGGATATTTGAATTTGGGATTTATTTGTAATTTGGTGCTTGAATTTTGAGATTTAATATACGGAAAGGAGTTTCTTCTTATGAAAGAAGCAGTGATAGTATCCGCAGTACGCACGCCCTTAGGCAGTTTTAACGGTTCCCTGGGCAGTATCGGTGCCACGGATCTGGGGGCCATCGTCATCGAGGAAGCCCTGAAGAGAGCCGGTATTGAGAAGCAAGCCGTCAATGAAGTCATAATGGGCCTGGTGTTACCGTGCGGTTACGGCCAGAATCCGGCCAAGCAAGCAGCAGTCAAGGCGGATATGCCCTGGGAGGCGGAATGTTTTACGGTGAATAAGGTCTGCGGTTCGGCGCTGAAAACGGTGATGCTGGCTGCTCAGGCCATCCAGACCGGAGATGCCGATGTGGTCGTGGCCGGCGGCATGGAAAATATGACCATGGCGCCTTACTACCTGGAAAAGGCCCGCTTCGGATTTCGCATGGGTCCCGGTACGCTGCAAGACCACATGGTCCACGACGGACTGTGGGACATTGTCAACGATTTTCATATGGGCATCTCCAATGATCTGTGTTCAGAAAAGTACAATGTCAGCCGCGAGGCACAAGACCGCTATGCCGCCGAATCCTACAGCCGGACATTGGAAGCGATCCGTTCCGGCCGGTTTGAAGATGAAATTGTACCGGTTGAAATTCCCCAACGCAAAGGGAATCCTGTGGTTTTCAGCAAAGATGAATGCCCCCGGGAGACATCCTATGAAGCGCTTGCCAAAATGAGACCGGCCTTTCAAAAAGAGGGCTATGCCACTGCCGGCAATGCATCGGTCATCAGCGACGGTGCGGCGGCTGTGGTGGTAATGTCCCGAGAAAAAGCGGAAAAACTTGGCTGCAACGTCATCGCTTCCATTGGCGCCCAGGCCTCTGCCGCTCTGGAAATGAAATACGTGCTGATGGCCCCGATTCTGGCCATACCCAAATGCCTGCAAAAAGAAGGAATCTCTAAAGAAGAGGTGGATCTGTATGAGATTAATGAGGCTTTTAGCGGTTCAACCGTGGCAGTGCTAAACGAGTTGCAGCTGGATCCGTCAAAGGTCAATGTCAACGGCGGCAGCGTCGCCCTCGGCCATCCCATCGGCGCCAGCGGCTGCCGGGTCCTGGTAACCCTTTTACATGAAATGATCAAACAGGATAAAAAGACCGGCCTGGCCTCATTGTGTCTGGGAGGGGGCGAGGCGGTCGCCATGGTGGTTAAAAGATAGTTGATTAAGTTGATTGAGTTAATTGAGTTGATTGAGTTGATGCAGGGTGTCCGCTAGTCAAATAGACTGAAATCCTCTAACCCAATCAACTCTTTAACTAATCAACTAATAACTGATAACTTTTACATTATAGCTCAAAACCAAATAAATAATAACCTTTCACAAGGAGACCTGAATTATGGAGATTAAGACTTTCGGAGTAATCGGTGCCGGCCAGATGGGAAACGGAATCACTCAGGTAGCC
>JAFDDW010000213.1 GCA_019310665.1 Deltaproteobacteria bacterium | reverse complement strand
CAGTTCCTCGGGTGATAAGGATTTTACGGAACCCAGAGTCCCCACCGGCATAAACACCGGGGTCTCAATGTCTCCGCGATCGGTCTGAATCACCCCGGCCCGGGCACGGGATTCTGTTGATGCTGCTATGACTTGGAAATCAAACATATTTAATTGCTGGTTGCTGGCCTCTGGCTGCTTGTCGTCGAATGCATAGCGCATGCCGATCCCCCGCAACTCCCAAATCGTAACCTATCTATCAACGAGCAGCGAGCATCGCGAACCCGGTTGCTACAGTATCAACATCGCATCCCCGTAACTATAGAACCGGTAGTTTCGGTCGATAGCCTCCTGATAGGCATTTAACACATTATGCCGGCCGGCAAAAGCCGAAAAGGGTCGATTGCGGCAGATGAAAATTAGTAATCATCGCATCAACCGTTTTAAATTCGTATCCGGGATATATATACAGGTCGCAGCAGCCGCTACCGGCCGCCACGTTTCCTTTAGCATCGGAAGCATATTCAAGCGTCCGCACACAGGTGGTGCCCACCGCGACGACCCGCTTGGCGCCGGCCCGGGCGGAGTTTATAATTTCAGATGCTTTTTCAGAAATCGCATACGTTTCCGAATGAATTGAATGTTGGCGAATATCATCCGTTCTGACCGGCAAAAATGTACCATAGCCCACATGCAGGGTCAGGGCGGCAATTTGAATCCCATCGGCTTTCAATTGATTAAGAAGCTTTTCCGTAAAATGCAACCCGGCCGTGGGAGCGGCTATGGCACCCTTGTGACTGGCATACACCGTCTGATACGATGATCGGTCATCACAGGGGTTCAGGTCACCGGAATTCCTCTTAATATAAGGTGGCAGCGGCACTTTTCCAATGCGCTCCAGCACTTTCTCAAAATCACCGCTGGTAGAAAATTTCAGGGTATGGGTTCCGTTGCAGGCCCCTAAAACCTCTGCTTTCAGATCTTCTGCAAAATACAGCAGCATGCCGGGGGCAGGCCTTTTGGAAGCCTTCACCATGCAGCGGCAGACAAAATCACCGCTTTGCTTGATGGATTTTAATCCGCCAATGTAATCGGAAATCAAAACTTCAACCTTGCCGCCGGTCGCCTTGCGGCCTTCCAGGCGAGCGGGAATGACCGCCGTATTGTTGATAACCAGAACATCACCCGGTTGCAGAAAATCTCCAATTTGGTTGAAGCGGTGGTGTAAAATTTTTCCGGTTTCACGCTTTAAGCACAATAAATTCGATCGGTCCCGTTGGTCAACCGGATGCTGGGCAATCAAATCTGCAGGTAAATGGTATTTGTAATCGTTTAGGGAATACATAACAGAGATATACCAAATAGGCTTAAGATAACGTCAAAGTAAATCCTAAACCAGTTGAATTCGAAAGTTTTATAAAACATTAAAATTTAGTATAACCGGAACTCGTCTGTTTTTCCCCGCTGTCATGGAATTCATTGCTAAAATGGGTTATGTTCGTCCGACGAAAACCATAAACAACCCGATAACCATGAGCACCAGTCCCAGCCGGCGCAATGAACTGTCAGGCGTTGCAATAACTTTTTGTACCCAGTATTTCATTTTTTCCGGAGCTGCAAAATACGGCAACCCTTCGATGATCATGACCATGCCCAATACACACAGAAAAAATTTCATTCCAGAATCCCAATTCAGCCGCCGTCGCCACTGCGACGATGGCGAAGCCGGCCATTTCAGACGGGTGAAGTCCCTGACAGTATTTTAGATAGTATATATAAACTTTTGTTAAAAGCTTTGTCAAATTCTGGTTCATAACTTAACCATGGAAATTAAAAAAACATCCCCTGAAACCGAGGGCCTTCCAATGGCAGCCCCTGTTTAGGGGTAAAACTTGACTATTGCGCTTATGTGACTAACATAAACCCACATGCAAAGGCAAAAATTTAGTGATTCTAACCATTTCTATAATTTCCGGCTCACAAAATTATCCTTGTCATAAACCTGTATTAATAGTATTGATACAAATTTCAGACCTTATTCAATCCCATCTCTATGAGTGAGGGAGCTTCCCATGGGGAAAAATGAACCCCCTATAGTCAAGCGGTCTCTGTTTTCCTGGATATTCGCCGGCAATCTCAAGCTTCAAATACTGCTTCTGCTAATCATCGTGGTAATGGTGTTTGCCAGGGTGTTGCCCCTTGAAATGCAAAAGCGTGTTATCAACGAAGCCATCAAACTAAGAAGCCTGGACTTGCTGTTGATGTATTGCGGTATTTACCTGGCGGCGGTGGTTTTTTCCAGCATACTTAAATACCTGACCAATATCATTCAAACTCTCATTACCCAGCGCACCACCGCCCGCATGCGTAAAGCGCTCTATCACCACATTCTGACGCTGCCGTTAAATTTTTTCAGGAAAACCCAACCCGGAACAGTGGTCAATGCCCTGACCACAGAGCTGACCTTACCCGGCAATTTTGTGGGCATGGCCGTGGCCAACCCGGTAACCAACCTCTTGACCCTGCTGGCTTTCGCCGTTTATCTTTTCTGGCTGAATCCCCTTCTGGCGGCGGTATCGTTGAGTATTTACCCGATCGTCGTTTTTCTGGTGCCGATACTTCAAAAAGGCGTCAACAAGGCCAATAAAAAAAGGGTGGATACGGCCAGGACCTTTTCTGCTCGAATTGCGGAATCTATTTCCGGAATTCACGAAATCCACGGTAACGGTGCCTACCGCATTGAAAATCGTAAATTTGACAGGCTGGTGGACAAATTGCTGCGAATCAGGATTGTCTGGAGCCTGTACCGGTTCGGGATTAAAACAGCCAATGGGTTTTTCGCCGGCCTGGGACCTTTTCTGGTGTTTCTTTTAGGCGGCTATTTAACCATCAAAGGCCGGCTGGAACTGGGCGCTCTGGTTGCCTTTTTATCCGCCCAGGAACGCTTGTTTGATCCCTGGAAAGAACTGATCGAATTTTACCAGGTCTACCAGGACGGCAAGATCAACTACGAGCGGACCATGGAATATTTTGACGTTGAGGTTGAACATGCCATTGAGCCCAAAGACCGCGACCCGATGGAACTGGCGGGCAGTGTCGAAATACAGGATTTATCCTTTGTAACCGATACGGGTATCCACCTGCTGGACGGTATCAATATGTCCCTGAAAGCCGGAGAGCATCTGGCCCTGGTGGGCTTTTCCGGAAGCGGTAAAAGCACTTTGGCTCTGTGTATCGGCCAGCTTTACAAGTACACCGGCGGCAGCGTGATGATCGGCGACAAAGAAGTTGCCGACCTGACCAAAAAAGACATAATAAACAACCTTGGCTTTGTCGCCCAGAGTCCCTTTATATTCGACGGCACCATCGAGGAAAATATCCTTTATTCCAGCATGGCTAAAATTGATGGCAACGGCCGGGCAGAAGAGGAGCAACGGCCCACCCTCGATGATATCATTGCGGTCCTGCATCAAACCGGACTTTTTGTTGACGTATTGCGCTTCGGTTTAAATGCGATTTTAACCCATGACAAAAATGAAGAACTGGTAGACACTATCGTCAAGGTTCGCAAGAATTTTCAGCAGGATTACGGGGAAGAGCTGGCAGAATATGTCGAGTTTTTTGACGAAAATAGATATCTTTATTATTCCAGTGTGGTCGAAAACCTGACGTTTGGCGCTCCCAACAAAAGTGAATTTAGCGATGAGAATCTGTCTAAAAACCAGTATTTTCTGAAGTTCCTGAAAATGGCGGATCTGACCCGGCCTTTGCTCAGCCTCGGTGCGACGCTGTGCCGGCAAACCGTGGACATTTTAGGCAATTTACCGCCTGATGCCGTCTTTTTTAAGCAAAGTCCTATCAGCGCAGAGGAACTGGACGATTTTAAGCTGCTGGTAGAGCATTTGAAGAAGAAGAAATTACATGAACTGGATGATGATGATAGCCAAAAACTGCTGGAACTGGCACTGCGGTTTACGCCCGGTGTTCACAAAATGGCGGCCTTGCCGGAAATCTTGGAAACACTGATCCTGGAAGGCCGCGCTCTGTTCCGGGAAAAAATTGCCGAGGATGACCCGGAGGCATTTACATTCATTCAAATGTCGGAATATATTTTTTCACAGACGATCTTAAACAATATTTTCTTTGGAAAAACAAAAACCGCCAACCTCCAGGCCCAGGAACGAATCAACCAGAGCATCATCCAGCTGTTAATTGAAGAAGACCTGCTGGAAACCATTATTGAAATCGGAATGCATTACCAGGTCGGCACCAAGGGCGATAAATTGTCCGGAGGACAACAGCAAAAGCTGGCCATCGCACGGGTATTTCTAAAAGCGCCGAAAATTTTAATCATGGACGAAGCGACATCCGCGCTGGACAACAAGTCCCAGGCGCGCATTCAAAACCTGCTGGAAACCCGCTGGAAGAAAAAAAGCACGGTGGTTTCAGTGGTACACCGACTGGATACGATCAAAAACTTTGACAAGGTGGCGGTCATGAAAGCCGGCAAAATTCTCGAAATGGGCACCTATGATGAACTGATGGCCCGGAAAGGAATGCTGTATGAGCTCGTTGGAAAAAAATAATTCGACCCCTTCTAGTGAGTTCCAGGAAAATCTGGAATTATTGCGGCAAATCTATTTTTTCTCCGGACTACCACTTGAAACCCTTAAGATTTTCGCTTATCTTTGTACCAGAGAGAATTTCAAGCAGGACGAATACATATTCAGCCAGGACGAAGATGACGGCCAGGCTTTTTATATCATCAACGGCCGGGCCCAGCTTGAGCGCCAAGACAACGGAAAGACAACCGCGGTTCGAGAATGCCAAACCGGAGAGTTCATCGGCGGCCTGACATTGCTGGGTGAAACCCGGCGCCTGTTTTCGCTAAAATCTCTTACTGAAACAACCTGTCTGCTAATAAGCCGCGAAAAATTTTCAAAAACTATGGAGCAGTTTCCAAATTTGCTGGCCAAAATTTGCAATACCGTAGCCAAAAACATTGGGCACTGGGAAGAGCGTTTTCTAACAGATCGTGCCGATCAGTGCGGTGAGTGTTTGAGCCAATTGGGTGTTACGCTTATCTGAGTCTCGACAGCAGGACCGACCTGCACTTACTAATGCGGCCATAATTTATTACTCATAGAATTGTGCAGTTATAAAAATATTCACCGCAGAGCACGCAGAGACCACAGAGACAAACAAAATAAATGTTGATTTTTCTCGGCGTGCTCAGCGATCTCTGCGGTTAAACAACCCGCTGGACAAGATCCTTATGTCCAAAAAATAGCACAGACAAAATGCCACAATTATTTCCACCGAAGGCGGATCAATCATCAATATTCAATGAATAAGGTAAGCGTTTATGGCGACAAAAGAGTATTCATTTGAACTCAAAAGCAGCCTGGACGAACTAGA
>JAFDDW010000212.1 GCA_019310665.1 Deltaproteobacteria bacterium | reverse complement strand
ATTTGTTGTACAGGCGACAAAAAATGGAATGGCGAGAAAAATTATCCATTTTGTTAAATCGATTCTTGACATCGTAATTTTGCCTCTTTCAAATTTGTGCCGTATCGATCCATGTGAATTTTCAACTTGATCTATTTATTTTAATAAAAATAATCGATTATGTCAAAATTTTGGCCAAAAAATCGCTTAATATCAACTTGAGTGGTTTAGTTTTTTGTATGAAACATGCGAATGATTGAATTGATGCAGACGTTAACAGGATAGAGAAATTGAAGTATGTCACACTTACTGCGCCAACCGGCGCCACGAATTTAAAGCACAATCTTTGAAGAAGTCTAAAACCTATTGATAAATTCACCGATAGCTTTATGGACTCTTTGAGCGCCGGCTCCTAAAAGAATCCCATGACGATCAAAGTTAAAAAGACGGTATTCTTTATCCTCAGTACCGAGAAGCTCAAAAATTTTGCGGGACCCTTTCGGATCAACTACCGGATCTCTGAGGGACTGAACGATAAAAGCCGGCATATTCAAATCCGGCAGCTTGGGTTCGAGGTCATCCATCAGCCTTTGGATTTCTCTGACACCTGATATGGGATTGCGCAAATAATTAATATGAGGATTTTCCGGCTTATTTTCAACAAATTCCATTTTAGGACCTACCCCGTAAGCCTTGTCCATAATCCGATTCCACATATCCACTGCCGGGGCGAACCTTGATGAAAAATCCTTGAGCGTCATGGGGGCTGCCACCGAAAATACCCCGGCAACTTCTTTAACCCGTGCAGTCAGGTCCAGCGCCAGCCCCGCACCGGTAGAAAATCCGCCCACAACAACCCGTTTGCAAATACTGCTGATGATGGCATATCCCCGATCAATGGATACCATCCAATCCTGATATGACCGGGTGGCAAGATCATCCGGTGAGGTTCCATGTCCTTTTAAACGCGGAACATACACCCAAAATCCGATGCTTCCCAAATAACGGGCCAGATTCTCGACCTCACGGGGGGCGGCCATATATCCATGGGAAAGCAACACCCCGACATTTTTAGATTTTCCTCTTACGAGAAACGGCCTTCCGACGTCTATAGGCTTTGATTCCTCCTGGATGAAAAATTTGTGATAGTCACTTTCGTATTCCTCTATATCCTGGGAAATCAGGAAACCGGCCACTTTTTTTCTGATCCAGAAATTCGGCAGGTAAGCCAAGCGGCGCAAGGTCCGCTGCAATTCCGTGAGAGGTTCCACGGCATTGGCGATGACGTCAATAGGGTTGTCAATTCGGGCCCGATGAAATTCGTAGGGCGATGAAAATGTCGACTGGTCGATGACAAGGGTGCTGTTGGTTTTCTTCAGATTACCCTTTTCTTCAGCGACTTTGATAAAATTATCCACTTTGCCAAATCGGTCATCGGTCAGCAGATGGATTTGATCCCTCTCAAGGCTGCGATTAAGATACAAACCAGAATGTTGCTGGATTTGAGAAGCAACCAGAAACACGCGTCGGCACAATTCAATCTCCTCAATCCTTTTCGAGCGTATAAATCGCAGCATCGAGGCAAAGAGATGGTCGAGGTTCACTGTGGTCATATTATAGATGCCGGTCATGTATTGCTGCATGAGTTTAAACGCTTCTTTTCTCATGGCGGTTTTAGAAGCAATTGGATCATCAAAATTAATCCTTTCTTTTGTCTCGATATCCCTTTTAATGGCCGCGTTTTGAAGACAATCCCCGATTTTAATGGGCTTTCCAAAACGAATATCGATATCAACGCCCGAAAACAGCATGGAGCCTTCAGTCATGAGTTCTTCGATAAGGCGCTCCGGAAGATCTTCGACCAGGCGCAGGGCCAGCTTACTTAGAATATTTTCTCTGGCCCGGATAGGATAATAAGTTAAATTGACCGGTACGATAAAGGTATTTCGATTCAAAATCGGCTCAAGGGATTCGATTTGAAACAGGTCCATCAGGTACTGGGCTTCATCCGGCTTTTCTTCTGAAAGACATCGCAAACGCTGTCGATAAAATTCAGTTCGGATCGCCAGGGTCCCTGCCCCGGTATGCGGCGGACGCTTTCCACCAGCCCAGGAAATCATAAATTGACCCTTTTCGATAATCTTTTTATTTTTAACCATTCGGCCTTCCGGAAAGATGATCCAGTCGGCCTCTCCGGTGAGCAATGTTTTTACGATGAGGCGATCCCGGTCGGGGTTTTTGGTTGAAAGGGCACCGACTTTTTCAAGATAATTACCGAAAGGACCACTAAAAAGTTCGTAATCCGCCAGTGACCAGACCGGCACGTTAGTTAAGGTAAAAATCTGGTAAGGCATCAGCATGGTTTCAAGCCGGGTGAAATGATTGATGACAAAGATAATGGACCCTTGGGGAATATTTTCCTGGCCATGGAGAGAAATGTTGGCCTTGGAAAGGTTGGAAATGGCTTTGATGGCAAACCCTGTTGTGCGATAGGCAAACCGGTTCATTTTTTTATCAGCCTTTGTTTTGAGGGCTATCTGCTTAGGTATGAGATTCTCAACCTAATAGTGAAAAGGGTTTTCAACCTTTTGTTTGATAATCGAAGTTTCAATAATGATATCTGCCCTGCAAAAAGTCTATCCGTTCCTCGCTCACGGTGTAAACAATACGATGTTCCTGTGTTAAACGGCGGGACCATGCCCCTGAAAGAATAAATTTTAAGGGCTCTGGTTTACCAATACCGGAAAAGGGATCTCTCATAATGGCTTCAATCAAGTTAAAAGCGCGAAAAGCGACTTGCCGATTAGTTTTTACCCAATACTTTAAATCTTCGCGAAATTCAGGATGAAATACCGCATCCCTTTGTTCAATTTTTTGGGTTGGGATTTTCTTTCTTTTTTTACTCAAGCCCAACCTCTTTTTTCAAGGATTGTAGCGATGTTGTACGTCCCTGCTTTGACCTGGCACGCTCGAAGGCTTTTAATAGACGCTGGATATTTTTTGGAGATCTTAACAGGTGACTTGTTTCAAGAAGACTTGATAGTTCAGAGGCTGCGATGAGGGCAACATCTTCAGTACCGCGCCGCTTTATAACGATCACCTCCTGGTTGTCTACCACTTCGTCCCATAATTTCGCGAATTGTGCACGGGCATTCGTGTAAGTTGTTTGAATAGGCATACTAGCTCCCAACTCGGATCCGCCTGAGGCGGAGAATTAACTATTCATTCTGCAATTTTCAATGACCATTTAAAAAGGAGCACCTTCAGATTCTGTACACATATACTGTACATATTATAAGCCAATTTGTCAATATATAGTTTAGCTTTTTCTTAAAAGTTAGCGCCATCTAAATGTTGACAGAACATCTATTTACCATTAGATTGGTTGGTTCGGTAAGAATATTATTGTTTATTTCTGGAGGTCCGGCGTGTACTCAAAAATACTCATTCTTCGCTTTCCGAAAACCGAAGTGCATAAACCCATTGTTTATCATTTAACCAAAGACTACGACCTGGTTTTCAATATACTCAATGCGGCCGTTCTGCCCCGCAAAGAGGGTATTATGGCGCTTGAATTATCCGGCACGAAGAAAAATCTTTCTGAAGGTGTCAAATTTCTCAAGGCCCAGGGCGTGAAGGTCAAAAATGCTTCACAGGAAATTAAACGTAACAATAAAAAATGCACGGACTGCGGCGCCTGTACGGCAGTGTGCCCCACGGAAGCCCTCGCGGTTCAGCGTCCGGAGATGACAGTTATTTTTGACCAGAAAAAATGCAGCTTATGTGAGTTGTGCGTGCCTGCGTGCCCGCCAAGGGCCATGGAGGTGCGCTCGATCCACCAGACCTTTTTTTGAATGAAGCAAACTACCGCAGTTGCCATAAGCGGCGGCGTTGACTCTTTAATGGCCGCCTGTTTACTGAAAGAACAGGGACATCAGGTAATTGGGATTCATTTTATCACCGGGTTTGAGCAAGCTTCATGCTTTACCCAGCACCCGGGAGCAGAAAACCAACATCGCATCCTTGATATCGGAAAACAACTGGATATACCTGTAGAAATAGCCGATATCCGCAGGGAGTTTCAAGATAAAGTCGTCGACTATTTTACCCGGACCTACCAGCGCGGCCAGACTCCGAATCCGTGCATGCGATGCAATCCCACCATTAAGTTCGGCATCATCCTTGGCCACGCACAGAAAATGGGAGCGCAGAAACTGGCCACCGGTCACTATGCGGTTATCAAAAAGGATAAATCCGGCACCTGTCACCTGTTCAAAGGCCTCGACCCGCAAAAGGATCAATCCTATTTTCTGGCCCGTCTGACCGCTGAACAGCTGGGCAAAGCCATTTTCCCTCTGGGAGAAATAAAAAAATCAGAGGTAAAAAAAATGGCTGCACAAAAAGGCTTGCAGCCTGTAACCCTGGGCGAAAGCCAGGACGTTTGTTTTGTCAAAAACAACTCTTACGGAGAATTTCTGTCGGCACAAAAGGGATTTAAGTCGACCCCCGGCATAATTGAAGACATGAACGGACAGGTTATTGGACAGCACAAGGGGTTACACCTGTTTACCATCGGACAGCGCCGCGGTATCAACTGTCCGGCTGCCGAGCCTTATTACGTGGTTCGGCTCGACTCTGAACGCAACCGTTTGATAGTCGGCGCCAGAAATGATCTAGTGGCATCCGATTGTAACGTCGTCGATATCAACTGGATTGGGGATGCGCCCCAAGCGCCTGAAGACATGCATGTTCGGGTGCGTTACCGCAGTCGAGAAGTAGCGGCCACTGTCGAACCCCGGGGAGTGAATGCGGCCGTTGTTCGCTTTAAAAGGCCTCAAGCATCTGTAACTCCCGGCCAGGGCGCGGTTTTCTATCGAGGGGATGAGATACTGGGGGGGGGATGGATAGAAGAAAGCATGGTGCAGAGGGCATAGCGCATGGGGCAGAGAGGCTTTTGAATGCGGAATGCGGAATGTGGAAGGCGGAAAGATAGGAAGGTGGGAAGTTGAGAAGATAAGAAGGTGAGAAGGTCAGAGGTTGGGAAGTTTTAA
>JAFDDW010000211.1 GCA_019310665.1 Deltaproteobacteria bacterium | reverse complement strand
ACACTCTGGCTGACTACTCGATCCATTACTACGGGTATGCCAAGTTTCCGCATCTCTGAGCCCCCTTCTTTAGGTATCAAGGCCCTTCGAGCAGGTTTGAAACGGTAGGTTCCCGCTTTGAGCTTCTCATGGATAAGCGTTATCAGCTCATCCTTTCGTTGCCCGAAAGTTTCCACCGTCATTTGATCTATTCCCGCTGCCCCGGCATTTTGTTTTACCTGTTGCCATGCCTGCCGCAGCCGTCTCGGTTCATAGATCCGTTCCATTACTTTTACATATTTCACTTGTTTGTCTCCGTGACGCTTCTCCGTATCAAAGATTGCCGGGTTACGTGCCGTCCTTTGGACGGGGAACCGGATGCCTGATTGACCGTCCAGACCTCAATCTGGCCGGTGGCCTTAATGGCCGCTCGTACATCCCCCTCCGGTTTACTGGCTCCTTCTTGTATCATCGTAACGCTAATTCGGCTCTTTGATGGTGTCATCATCGCCTCTCGTCCACGACTTCCCACATCCCAATGACGATGTTTGGATTGTCCAGGCTTGATTGCATATGGTATCGGCATAGGGTAGGATCAATCATCCTATCGTCTTCGCGACAGGTGTCCGGCCTATACATTCTTACCATACACATAACTTCCTGGTCGTCAGGGTTTTGTCCTCAGCTCTGTTACCAGGCTTCATAGGCCCCAAGTCATCAGTACTACTCGTGAATCTGCCACCTTCTGTGCCCTGCCCCGCTTCGGGTTCGCCTATTCGGTTCGGTTTTATGATACCTGGCAACTATCGATATCAGCACAGGAAGGCTTCCCTGGGTAAGACGCACTACCTCCCCATATGCCGTCCAACTTCACTTCGGTTCGGTTCCCCGGATATTAGGCCTCGCTCACTCACGCCTGCTCGACCTCCTCCCCGCTGCCATATAGTTGGTTCGCTGTTCGCTACGTACATGGGTTCTGCCTCATGCTTCCTTCGGACGCCCCATTTCTGGAAACTGCCCTTGCCTTGTTGGCGTGGCCCTTCCGTCCGGTAACGGCGGGCGTTTTATGACTTCCGGCTTGCGCCAGAAGCTCGGTAAGTGCGCCATGCCAGGCGCACATCAGCGACCACCAGCAGAGCTGGGGGTATGAGGAAGGCCCCTCGAAGGGGCCGGGGCCACGCTCTGCTGGTGGTCGCTGATTTTTAAAAAGAATTTTGGCTTCATGTCACTTTTATCCTGATAACGTGTGCTGTTACAAATTTTGATAAGATTATTTTGATCACGTCTTTATCTGGTCTGCCTGTTTTGATAAGCAGTTGCGCGGCTTGCATGTCTGACCAAGTCGTAAAAAACGAGCCAAAATTCTTTTTTTAACTCCATTCATAAGCCACCGGCATCGTTTAGATTTAGATCAATGATCCGTGATCCCCCGGTAACGGTAGAACCTTTTCAATTCTCACCGGCAGAACCGGTGGCTTATGAATGGAGTTAGGTAGCCGCACTTTTGAAAATTTTTAATATCTGTGATATACTGATGTATTGATTTTAGGCAGACTCCCTTTACGAAGATGTTTTCATATAACTTTTAAATATAATCCATGTTAAAACAAAAACTATTACAAAATGATAAAGGTTTCACGCTGATTGAAATTATCATGGTTTTGGTAATTTTAGGTGTTTTAGCTGCTGTGGCCGTGCCGCGATACGTCGCTCTTGAAGAAGGTGCCAGACAGAAAGCCATCGATGCAGCAGTATCTGAAATTAATGCGAGAGAGAGCCTAACCTGGGCAGATAATAAAATCTCCACAAGTGGCTTTGTCAGTGATGCAAAAATCTTCGGTGAAATAGATTATGGCATTGGTCCCAACTATACTTGGAATCCTAGCGACCCTACAATTTCCGGCGGAACATTATTTTTCAAAGAAAAGTCTTTTACACTAAGCCGCACAGCCTCTAGCTATCCGAAACCGGCAGTTTGGAAACGAAAGTAAAAAATTTGATATTCCTAAATCCGAAATCCGCAATCAAACAAGTGTCTCCCCGAACACTTCCAATGCCGGTCTACTGATACGGGCATCGTCGTAATCCAGAAACTTGCCGCTGAATTCCCTGGGCGCATATAATGCCAGCCAGGCGATGGCGCGGGCCGGAACTTCCGGGGGCTCCAACTCCCCGCGCTCTTTTAGCTGTCGATAATAGGCAATCTCTAAAAGTTTTTCTTCGGATCGGGCCACAAGCGTAACCGCCGCCCCCGATTTGGCCAGCCAGCGAGCCACGGCCGCGCCCAATCCACGCGATGCTCCGGTCACGATGACCACGGGTTTTTCGGACATAGGCTTACCGCTGCACTAAATTAAAACCGAATAGTTCCCCTGTCTCATCAGCTGGCGTTTTTCCGACGGCGGTTTTCATGTATTCAATCACCAGCGCCGCCTGCATCTCTTCTCTGGACATCCCGGACCAGTGGTTCTTGTTTGCCAGTAGTTTAGAGGCCCGTTTATTAGCGCCGTTATGACCGCCGTTATACCGGTTTTTTAAAACATCAGCGTAAATGTCCATTTTGGCTTTCAAGGTTTCGTCGGAAAAACCCTTGATCTGCGCAAAATCGGCTGCCAGTATGTTCACG
Source organism: Deltaproteobacteria bacterium (assembly GCA_019310665.1). Classification (GTDB taxonomy): domain Bacteria; phylum Desulfobacterota; class Desulfobacteria; order Desulfobacterales; family JAFDCJ01; genus JAFDCJ01. The sequence goes on along the minus strand of JAFDDW010000211.1, from coordinate 2,433 downwards.
GACGGCAGCAGGGGATTTTCCATAATTTCCGTAAACGTTTTGGCAAACCGCTTAAGGCCGTCATAGATATGTATTCTTCTCACCATGTTGATGCCGAACCAGCCGGCCCGCAGCCATTTGAACATAGCGCAGCGGACCTTTGGTGAGCCCGGATCTATCTCATAATAGATGTTGATGGCGCTGGAAGCATACAAATAAGAGCTGACCCAGCCCAGGGCGGGAACGGTCAGTCCTTTCTTGCCGGAATAAAAATAGTCCCAGTCATCATCGCTGCCCAGCACATAGCCTTTCTTGCCGACGGTGGAGATATCCGTCTGTCTTGATATGGCAACCACGACCTTGCGCTGCCGGTATTTAAAAACGATCAGGGTTTGATCCAGGTTGTAGCCATAGTAAGCGCCCGAATGGGTGTCCGGTGTAATTTCTACATATTGCAGCCCTTTTTCCACCACCGGCGCATTAAGATCATCCAGATACCGATTCACTGGCGGGGATGGACGTCTATGTCCCTCTTCATCCAGCCAGCGAAATAAACGCACCGAAGACGGCATGGTCGCAATGGCGGGAATATCCGGATTAAACGCATAGTCCAAGACCTTTTGAAGACCGGTGTGGCTGTCAAATTCATGATAGGCTGAAGCCATGCCGAGTATCCCGTCTGCAAAATACAGGGCGTCATCATCCTTGGGCTCTTCAATAAATTCCATAACCCCCGCAACCATTTGGGGATCAAATGTGACGTTTTTACCCGGATCAACAAGATCGAGAAAATGATGGAGCCCGGAATTCAGGGTTGCAGGAATTTTTTCCTCGGCAGGGTTTTGATCCGCCCGAACCTGGCCCGGTAAAAGCGTACAGACAGTCCATACCAACACTAAAATTAAAAATGGCAGCCTGTTCAGTTTCAGTGACTTCCCATATATTATTTTTTTCATTTCAATCATCTATAATTTCTCTGCGTACTCCCACCGGGGCGTAGGCCCTATAGGCCGGAGGCTGCGTACTCAACGGTGAGTTTTTATCAGTAGTGTCCGGTTAACTTTCGAATAATTTCAATTGGATATGTGCACTAGTCATTTTGTTTCTGTAATCACCTTGCGCCAGCACCTGATAAATGGGCTTTTTCTCAAAAAGAGATATACTTATAATCTGTAAAATATTGTAAAGAGTCAAATCGACTTTTAGCCGTTTTTTCATTATCGCAACCAGAACGTACGTTGAGATGGCTATCCATATTTGAGTTTTGACGGCATTTTCAGAAGTGCCAAAGAACTTTTTGATTCTCAAATGTTGTTTGATCCATTTGAAAAATATTTCCACTCGCCACCGGTAACGATACAACTCGGCGATCGTTAACGCCGGAAGCAAAAATTGATTTGTAAGGAAAATGAATGATCTACCTTTCTCGGCATCAAAATATTTTATACGGCGCAGCTTTTCCGGGTAGTCTTTTTTGCTGTAAAAACCTGTTAGTACAACTGTTTGGTCGTATTTGACACCAGTGCTTTTATCGACTTTGTGTGAATATATCCGGCGAAGCCCCGTGTTGGTTTTCGAACGAATAACGAATACGGCTGAGCTTTGGTGCATCTGGTACAGCCGCTTAAAATCCAAATAGGCACGATCCATGATATAGATTGCACCAGGCTCGGGAATAAGATGATCAAGAACATTGACGTCGTGAACCTTACCGTCGGTGATCCAAATGAAAGTTGGGATATCACCACGCAAATCCAAGAGGGTGTGCAACTTTACAGCCGCCTTGGTTTTACGGAATCGGGCCCATGGAAAAACCGAAAGGCATAGGTCAATTGTCGATGAATCCAAAGCATAAACGGTTTCTTTCAGTTCAAGGCCGAAATCATCATCGACATATAGGCGGCGAGCCTCATGGATCAGTACTTGAGCAAAGTCGCTGTATATGCGCCAATCTCGAATTTCGTTTGCATCAGCTAAAGTACTACGAGAGACTTTAGCTCTTATTCCCATGTGGTAAAGCTTCTCTCGCATGGCCCTCAGACAGTACTCGATATCACGCAGGCTTTCACGGTAGGCCAGCTGAGCGAATGCCATGCATAGAAACTGATTGTAGCATGTAAAAGAGCGTGTGCGGTAATTACCGCTATAACGATTGACACATTGAAGAAATTTTTTCTTTGGCAGAAAATCGATTACCTGAGAGAAAATAGTTTGGCCTTGGTTCATGGTGAGGCTCCTTTCGCATCTTTTTCTGCGAAAAAACCACAAAACCAAGCCTATGGCAATTCAAATCGATCCCTTTGAATTATGTCAATATTTAGCATGTTTTCAAATAGTTAAGTTGTGTTCAAAAAATCTTAACCGGACACTACTGATATTTTTCATCAATGATGAATCAGGTGATCATTTTGCACCTGCTGCGGGATCGTTAATCGATTGGGACGAAAACGGTGC
>JAFDDW010000210.1 GCA_019310665.1 Deltaproteobacteria bacterium | reverse complement strand
TTCGGATTTAAAAGATCTCACGGACAGGATTCGGGTCGCGCATTGCGGGTTGCGGGTTACGGGTTGCGCGTTGCGGGTTACTCGATGCTCGATATTTCATCGGGCACGGCACAGGCAAAGCTCTAAAATATGATGTTTTCCTTATTAAAATCCGAAATCCGAAATCCCCAATCCCAAATCTTATATCCCTCTACCTTAGTTACAGGAGATCTTTATGCCGCAAATATTCGGGTCCGCAGAACTGCTGGAGGATGTCCACAAACGGGAGCTGTGTATCGGCTGTGGTGCCTGTGTGGATCTTTGCCCGTATTTTAAAAATTACAAGGGCAAAACGTCTCAGCTGTTTCCCTGTAATTTGGAGCAGGGGCGTTGTTTCGCTTATTGCCCCAAGGCCGAAGTCGATTTGAATGAACTTAACCATAAAATCCGGCGGGTCGACTACGATGGCAGTCCCCTGGGGCCTTATCGAGAGGTGTTGGCATCCCGGGCCGGGAATCAGATGGCAAAGGGCGCTTTTCAGGACGGCGGTACGGTTTCTTCATTGATGGCCGTTGCTTTGAAGAATGGGCTGATTGATGCTGCCGCGTTAACCGACCGCAATGGCTTGACTCCGATTTCCCGAATAGTCACAAACTGGAAGAAGGTTGTCGACTGCGCCGCGTCCAAGTTTATGGCTTCGCCGACCTTATCGGCGTTAAATATGGCGGTGCGGGAAGGTTACAAGCGAATCGGCGTTGTCGGCACACCCTGCCAGATGACGGCTGTGGCCCAGATGCGCAGCAACCCGCTGCAAAAGGAGGAACATAACGTTCCGGTTGCGCTGAGCGTGGGTCTGTTTTGCAACTGGTCGGTTGATACCCGGCGGCTGATGGACCTGCTGGCCCAAAGGTTGGAAATCTCCGACATCCGGCGTATGGACATACCGCCACCGCCGGCCAATATCCTGGCCTTAGAAACGGTCAACGGCTCGGTAGAAGTCTCGCTGTCAGATATTAAACCTCTGATCCCGCATACCTGTTTTATCTGTCTGGACCTGACTTCGGAATTCGCCGATCTCTCGACCGGTATGTTCGAAGGCCGACCGGGTTGGAACACGCTGATTATACGTTCGGATACAGGTGCTGAGATTGTCGATCAAGCCCGCCGAGAGGGCTTCATCGAAACAGAGCCGTTTCCGGAAGATAACCTCAAGCACCTATCCAAAGCAGCGGCTGAAAAGAAAGAGCGATCGTTGCGAACATTAATCCGCCGGGGGCTTATCAATAATCAGGGCGATGAACGAGCGGCCATCCGGATACCTCAGGGGATCGTTGATAAGATACTTCGTTCTCCCCGGGATTGAGAACAGAGCACGTGGACGTCTTTAAGTAAAAGAAAAGCCTGTTTATAGGTGTCCCTCCTTCGCCCTCCGGGCTTCGGTGGGCAAGCAGGTGTCAGGTGTCAGGTTTCAGGCTGAGAATCAGAAATGCTGATACCTGAACACTTATATAAAACTTCGCCTGGCTGGAACAGTGAAAAGATTTTTTAGTTTGTCAAAAAACTCCTAAAGGTCTAACTGTCTACCGGAGGAACAATGTCATCTATTTTGCGTGGAGAAGCGGGAACCCGGCACCTGCTCATGGGCAATGAAGCCATTGCCCGGGGGGCACTGGAAGCAGGCGTCTGTGTGGCTGCCGGTTATCCGGGAACTCCCTCATCCGAGATCATCGAAACCCTGGCCGGGGTATCGGCGCAGCAAAATGTGTACGTGGAGTGGTCGGTTAATGAAAAAGTGGCCATGGAAGTTGCGGCGGCAGGCTCTTTCGCGGGGCTTCGCTCCCTGTGCGTCATGAAACAAAATGGTGTCAATGTGGGGTCCGACTTTCTGCTGCATCTGGCGATCACCGGAACACGTGGGGGGATGGTGCTGGTTGCCTGCGATGATCCGGGTGCGCTATCCAGTGCCAATGAAGGCGAGTCGCGTCATTTTGCCCGGATGCTTGAAATACCGCTGCTGGAACCGGCTGATTTCCAGGAAGCAAAAGATATGATCAAGTGGGCTTTTGAGCTTTCCGAGGAAATAAAAAATGTCGTCATGGTTCGCAGTGTCACCCGGCTGTCTCATGCCAGCGGCAACGTGATTTTTGGGAAACTGCCGGAAATTGAGAAAAAAGCGTTCTTCCATCATGAAGGCAGTATTATGGATCCTCTGCAAGGCCCCATGTCCAGTCTGCCGGTTGTTTATAAACATGAGCAACAGCAGGAAAAATTAAAGCAGGCCGTCGCCCGATATGAGGAATCTGCGTTTAATGCTTACAGCGGACCCCGATCTCCTGAATTGCTTTTAGTTACCGGCAGCGCCTGTTATCTTTACAGCAAAGAAGCCGTCAGCCTGCTGGGAGTTGAAGACCGCGTCGGTTTGCTGAAACTGGGAACCACCTGGCCGCTGCCGCCGAAGTTGTTGGAAAAATACCTCGGCCTCACCGACAAGATTCTGGTGGTTGAAGAGGTCATACCATTTCTTGAAGAAAACATTAAAATTAGTGCTGCCGAATTTGCAGCCCGGGTTGGACCTAAAACCTTTTTCGGAAAGCGCGAAGGATATATACCCCAAGTGGGAGAAATGAATTCGGACCGGGTGGTTTCAGCGCTATCAAAAATTTTATCACTGGAATATGAGGCCGTACCGGAATCTTATTCCCAAAGAGCGCTGGAACTGTCTAATTCCGGTGCCCCGGGGCGTGATCTCACATTTTGTGCCGGCTGCCCCCATCGCGCCTCTTTTTGGACGATTCATAATACCCTTCAGATGGACGGCCGGCAAGGGTTTGTCTGCGGGGACATCGGCTGTTATTCTCTGGCCATGCTGCCCACGGGGTTTAATACCCTCAAGACGCTGCATGCCATGGGTTCAGGTATCGGCCTTGCCAGTGGCTTCGGAAAGCTGGCCCAGTTTGGTATGGAGCAACCGGTTGTGGCGGTTGTCGGAGATTCGACCTTTTTCCATGCCGCACTGCCGGCTTTGATCAATGCCATTCACCACCAGTCGGACATCACCCTGGTTGTGCTGGATAACAGCGGTACGGCCATGACCGGATTTCAATCCCATCCGGGTCTTGGGGTGGATGCAACCGGAAACCAAGCGCCGGCTATCGATGTGGTTAAAGTATGCCAGGCCATGGGGGCCACCGTAAGGGTCAGCGATCCGTTTGAGCCCGAGAAAACGCAACAGACCCTTTTTGAACTTTTTGAGATCCAAGGGCTAAAGGTGCTGGTCCTAAAACAGATGTGTGCTCTGAGCCCGGAAAAAAAGGGCAAAAAAATGTTCGAAGTGTCCGTGGATGAGACGGTCTGTATCGGTCAGACGTGCGGGTGTAATCAGTTGTGTACGCGGATATTCAAATGCCCCGGCCTCAACTGGGATAAGGAGAAACAGGTGTCGAAAATAGACGAATTTATTTGTGTCGGTTGCGGCATGTGCGCCTCCATTTGTCCATCGGGCGCTATCCGGAAAAAGGAGGTAGCTTAGACCATGAACCGGATGAACCTTCCATTTGATCCGTACAATGTTATTATCACCGGTGTCGGCGGACAGGGAAATGTCATGGCTTCCAGGATAGTGGGGAACATGTTGTCCCGCAAAGGCCTAAGCGTTACCATCGGGGAGACATTTGGTGCCTCCCAGCGCGGTGGGTCGGTGATGAGCCATTTGCGGATATCAACCGGATCAAGCTGGTCCCCGCAAATTCCCAATGGCAAATGCCACCTGATCATCTCGCTGGAACCCACCGAAGCCATGCGCGTACTGGCAACATATGGAAACCCAAATGTCAAGGTCCTTTGCAACACCCGGCCGATTCATGCGATCGGCGTGATATCCGGTGACCAGCAGTATCCTGACCTGGATGAGATTACTGCATGGGTGGCCGAATTGTCCGAAGCCTTTTGGTTTCTGGATGCCACCGAAAAGGCCATGGAACTGGGCAACCCGATTCTAGGAAATATAATGATGATCGGCGCTGCGGCCGGTATCGGCGTGTTGCCGCTGGACCGCAAAGATTTTGAAGCGGCCTTAGCCGAAAACCTGTCGGCCGACAAGCTGGAGCTAAACCTTAAAGCCTATGATTTAGGTGTCGGGATGGTGCAGTAATTGGTCGCTGGTCACTGGTCACTGGTTACTGGTTTCTGGATGCTCGATACTGGATACTCGATCCTGGATGCTCGATACTCGATACTGGATAAATATGGTGCAAGCCACCATGGTTAAGGCACGCTGCAAAGGTTTAAAATAAGAAGTTTTCCTTACAAAAATCCGAAATCCGCAATCCCAAATCCCAAATCGAGAAAATCCCAAATCCGAAATCCAATACCCCCTGTGTCAGAATAGTTGTCACCTCTGATCGACCTGGTCGCTGCTGGGAGCGCCCCCGGGGGGCTTCCCCAGCGGCGGCGGCCAAATAGCTCTCCGCTAAATTAATTTAGGGGGCGCAGGAGGTTGACATGCACTATACCATTATGTTCAAAAATGCGATGATACAAAAAATGGCCGGCCCAGGTGCGATATCGGCTTCTTGGAAATAGGGGACTACCAGAGGCCTATACCATAAATACTATACTCTGTATTGGCACCAAGATGTTTCTCCAGATTTTCATCTATCTCGATACGCCGCGGGTCCCGCTTCCATTGCTGCCAATATTCTAAAGATGTCCACCGGCCTATCACCAGGCATTCCTCTGGGCGATCTAAGTTAAAAAATGTTTCGCCTGAAATGTATCCCGGCTGTCTGACTGCAAGCGCTCTTAATTCTATTATGTGAGGCAAAAGCACCTTCGCATCCTCACCATGGCTTATTACTCGCTTTATTAAAACGCCAATCGCCATGTCCCCCTCCTTTCTGCGACTTATATTTGATTTAAATGCATTATTTTATATTTGAGTTATGGAAAAATACGGAACCTATTGTCGTAGTGTGACATTGTGGTGAATTTAATTAGATGAGAAAGATATGCCATGCATGAACCTAATTTGTCAGTATATGCAATTTGGTCAGAGTGCATGTATGTTT
>JAFDDW010000209.1 GCA_019310665.1 Deltaproteobacteria bacterium | reverse complement strand
TCTTTTGATTTGGCATAATTTTACTCCTTTTTGACACTATTACCGCAATTGTTAAAATAAGAGCTGGATCCTCGTCCCGGCACAGTTCAGACTATTATCTAAGAGGAACAATGGTGGGTAAATTTTTGAAAGAAGAAATTGCTTAACTTCATCATTAGCAACCACGAATTTTATTTTTCGGAATTAATTCAAACCGGTGTTAAATAATGAGGTTCCTCGATAAGGTCTATACGCAAATATTGTGCCATTCAGGATTAATAGCGTATTTTAAAAAAAATGCCTAAAAACAGAAGCTTAGCCAAAGAATTTATAACGGGAAGATGATATTTATAATTGTATATTGCTATGGCCAGTATTCTAAAATGGCAATCAGATAAAATGATTGTTTTAAATCCGGATAGTTATGAATGTATTTGCCATTTTAGAGTATTCCAATTTGGAAAAGAAAGGGATTTGTTTCCTTTCTCAGCCTTTTTAGCCTCTTTAACACACTCGCCAACCCATCTCTTTTTAACTCGTCAAAGTATTCAAATACAACCTCTTCAAGCAATCTAAAATCTTTAAGGGACCACGTTGTGTGATGGTGAAGATATATTTCAAACGTTGAATTTGAGTAATCAAGCCGTCGGCCTAAGTGTTTCCACTCGCCAGTTTGCTCAAGTTCGTGTAGATTTAATACACCATTAATTATTCCCTTTAATGCATCATCATGAATTTTTTGAAGAACTTCCTCGTTTTGCTGTCTCCACTGCTCCGGGCTTTGTTGGTTGAAAGGAGTTATTTTCCCCATATTCGTTTCCTATGGTCCAAATCGCAGTTTAATCATCCCGATCTGGATTACGCTGAACACGCCGATATTCAATCACTCCAGTACTCCGTGATCGTGAAATTCAAGAGCTAAGTAATCTTAAACTGATCTTTTTATTGGTCACAATTGTATTCCAAAATGACCCCTTAGTTTATGCTTAAAATCTTTATTGGAATCAACCTTTGTTTTCCTCTTTGAGCTTCCATCTGTGATCGTTAAAAAATCGTCAGAAAGGCTAATCCTCCCGTTTTTTATTGCCATAGTGCAGATGATTTCTTGTGTGAAATGAGATTCTGCCGAGGTCTGATGAAAAGAGCACATTTCTTCAAAATCCGATATCACCCGGGGATGATCTGTAAAACTGTATACATGTTGCCAGCTATTATTTTCTTGTTTTTGCAAAATATGTGTATTTGGAGCGGAGCCAAAAGGCTGTACTCGATACGTGCCGCTGATATCTTCGACGATCCCATCAGGCAAAGCAATCGGCTTTCTGAAGGTATCGCCAAATCCAACATCAACTAAATAGGCTTTTTCTAAATTTACCAACAACACCATATGGTCAAATTCGGGGGTAAACCTATCTTCTGCCAATCGATGAACCTGTGATGAAACCATTGAAACAGAGAAATCTAAAGAACGCAGAAGCCAGCAGAAAAGGCCGTTTAGTTCATAACAAAAGCCGCCGCGCTCGGTAACAACAATCTTTTCATAGATTCGGTTTTCCTCAAGAACAATCTTTTCCCCTTGATGAATGTCGAGGTTTTCAAAAGGTACGCTGAGCAAATGCTGTTCTTGTAATTTCGAAAGAAATGATAAGTTCGGTTTTTCAGGTTGACTGATCTTGATGCGCTTAAGGTATGAGTTCAAATTCATTATTTTTCTATTTCTCGTAAGCCGTCCCTTCATCGCACCGTCTGAACTTTCAAATGAATGCCTTCCCGTTGCTGAAGATGGGCAATGATTTCAAAAAGATTGCGGGCCTGCGGATTTCCCTTTGGGCTAAACATGCGCATCAGGCTTTTAGGTGATCGATCGGTGGCCGTGCCAAGGGCGTCAAATCCAATTGTGGCGTTTATATAATCACGTAGAACAGCTTTGCCGGTATCTACATCCCCGGTCAAAAGACATTCAATGCCCTCCTTAAGTAATTCTTCACTAAAAGACGGGTCTCGTGCAACCCGGTCTTTGATAGTATCTTTAAAATCTCTTGTAAGTGCCATCTTTAACGCTCCTGATCATACATTAAATAAGTAACGCATATGTTACCATTGGTCAACAATATAATTTAAGTATTTAGCTGGCTGTTGCTCAAAAGGTTTGGCACCAAAAGAAGTTGAGGGTTAGTTGGTCAACTCAGTAAACAACGTCCCCGAGTGTCCCCCCAGGGTCCAAGGGCTTCGTCGTCTATTCCGAGGACTTTGATAGTGAAGAATTGAGTCTTGATGTTAAGAATGAAGACGCCATGTTTTCTCAAATATTTAATATTTAAGATGTGACCCTCTTCTTTTCACTAGTCTTTTATTTAAAATTCCCAGAATGTTCAAACAACTATGGCGGTAGCACCAATTGAGCACATAAAGCCGCCGATCAGAAGGACCCAACCATATTTTTCAATAGGACTCAAATTACAATGTTATTATTCTTTAAATATTGTAAACTAAGCACAGCAGTTTGTTCATTAAGATTTTCAATGACAATAGGAGCATTAAGATTTACCTTCTCGCAAAGCGCTAAGATTTCCTTAATAGGAGCAAATCCTTTTCCAAGGGCCTGGTGATCAAAAATTTCTCCACTCTGGCTTCGTACTACATCGTGGAGGTGAATAATAGCGATATTATGAAAATTTTCTTTTATGAAATTTATCGGATCATTGTCTATTAATATTGAGTGGCCGACATCAAAACAATAAGAACATCCGTTTTGTTCTGCTATTGATACAAATATTTCAATCGGAGCATAGGGAAGATTTTCAATAGCAATCCTCTCTGGTTCAATGTAATCACAAATAGTTTTTATACTTTTATTTGCCTGCTCCAATATGTCATTGCGAAAGTCTATGATTGCCTTTTTTTTCATTTGATTTGGATGCTTTGCAGTGAGAAATCTATGAGCTATAGACCCCAGTGCGTGCAATACAAAAACTTCCACTCCTAAACTTTTTGTCACATTTATGGTTGAGATAATATTTTTAACACTTACCTCTCTTATTCCTTCATCAAGTGCAGAAATATCAGTATATATAAAAGGTAAGTGAGCTGTAAAAGAGAGTTGGTGCTTCCCTTTAAGCCAAAGAATTTTTTCCATAATTCTGTTATCAAATTGTTCGCTCCGATAGTTAACTGAATCCATGCATAAATCTATGTTTTTCGATCCAAGTTCTATTATTCTTTTTACAGATCTAAGCAAATTCTCTCTTTGGATTATGCCGTCCTCATTTCTACCAAAACGAGCTATTAGATGCATAGTGGGCAAGCTAAATCGCACAATTTATTTCCTTTCTTAGACTTGCATTATTAAAAACGAAGGACTCATTTCAACCTATAATCGCTAAACAAGCCCTGACCCCATTTTCTCTCGGCCTGGACGAACTGAGCATGAATGCCCGCAGCGTGCCGGAAGTCAAGGTGGCCATCCGTAAACTATCCGCAGCAAAATGCCGGAATCTCGCCCAAAAGGCCATGGACCGAGATGACGGCGACGGGGTCCGGCAATTGCTGACGGATGCCAGGAACGGATCTGTCTAGATCGACAACTTTTGCATATTACCAAACCGAGATGCCCCCCAGACGAGCAGCCGATAGGTTAAGCCAACCTTTTCACCAACATGCTGGTTAGCCGGCTGCCCTGACTGCCACAGCATATAAATGAGAAGACTCCGGTTAGTTTTGTCGGCATCCGATGCTAAATGGCTGGCTTTTTTATGCGGGTAAAGATTCCTGAAATTATAGAAGACGGGGTCAGCCCCTGGCACCACGCTTTTCAAAAGTTATGTCATTAAAACAAAACCGTCCCGATTTCCCGTAGCCAAGTCAGCAACGGAAAGCGAATACGATTTTGAGCCGCTCGTATACGTTGAAAACGATCGGGCAAACCTCGCAGTTATCCACCACGTTCCATAGCCGAAAAATAAAATCAGGCTTGTGCAGATGTGGAAAAGAGCGGCAGTCCCTTGGGCGATGGTCGTAGTTCGAGCAAAGGTTGTTTTCAAGAAACGGGCAGGGTTTTTTGTTGAATCGAAAACGATCCGGTTTTTCGTGGTGGGCAATGTGTTCAGCCATCATCTTTGAGACAGAAATCCCCAGCCCCTCTGAAAACTTTTGGATATCCGCCATATTTAGAACCGGCGAAACAATCTTACAGCAGTTGGCGCATGCCGTGCAGTCGATCTGTGCTGAAACCTCCCGATAAATTTCGTGAACTGTTGCATCGATCTCTTCGACGTCAGCATCGTATCCCTTGAGAAAAGAGCGAAACCGCCAGTTCTCATCAAATCTTTCCCGGGCCATCTCGGCCATCTTCTTTACATCAGTTTCCAGTCTCAACTCGTCTTTACCTTTTGCTGGGACAAATCCTGTTGCTGCTTACCAGAAAACCTCTCATACCCTTTATTATAATCTTGGGAAACTTAAAAGAAATAAAAGGGTCAAAGCTGGAGCAGTGAATTAAGTTTTTTTATAATTGCACATTCAACCGGCGGTATTTCTTCATTTTAGCTTCCGCGAAAGCACTTTTTACCGCTACTAAATTGAGAGGTAAATAAAAACGTATTGCCCCTCGTTGATATCAATGGTTAGGTCGCCACCTCTTGATTCCGCATATGTAATCCATGCCGGCTTATCACCGGGGCCGCACTCCAGATTCGGATACGACTCGCCGGTTTTGCCCTGGTACCAGGACAGCAGCATTGGATCGGCACCGGTTTCTTCTGCCTTTTGTTTTGCAATATCCTTTGCCTCTGCAAAATCAAGGTCCGGATTATCAATCTTAAGCTTGAAGAGTTTACCCGGATAATCTTCGATCTTCGGTTTTAATAATTTCATAGTTCTAAATTTTCCATTAAAGATCTGATAATCATTAAAAATAGAAAACCCCACCTCTCAATGAGAAATGGGGTCTCGGTTACGGCATATGCCCTCCGTTATGGCTGAACGGTTATTCTTTGGATTGCTTTTCGTATTTTTTTAGAAAATCCTGAATAGCCTCTAAGAATATATCGGTCAGAGATCTATCCTGTTCCA